>NZ_QPGN01000009.1:0-118388 GCF_003335205.1 Brachybacterium sp. JB7
GTGGTGCCGGCGCCACGGGGCGCCGGCTCGGGAGCGCGCCCGGGAGCGGGGGACTCCGGCGGGAGGGGTGCGTCCTGCGGGGTGCGGGCGGCCTCGGGGCGGGTGGAGTCGTCAGAAGGCTGTGTCATCAGAGGTGCTCTCCTCAGGAGGAAGTGATGTGCGCACCACTGTAGGGCGTGGAGGCCCGGGATGACTCGGGGCGCGCTGCTCAGCCTGCGTCGGCCGCGGCGCCGAGCTGGTCGGCGTCCAGGATCGTGTAGGCGTAGCCCTGCTCGGCCAGGAAGCGCTGGCGGTGGGCGGCGAAGTCCTGGTCCTGGGTGTCGCGCATGACGACCGTGTAGAAGTGTGCGGAGCGCCCGTCGGCCTTCGGACGCAGCAGCCGTCCCAGCCTCTGCGCCTCCTCCTGACGGGAGCCGAATGCACCGCTGACCTGTACGGCGACCGACGCCTCGGGGAGGTCGATCGAGAAGTTCGCGACCTTGGAGACCACCAGGCGCGTGATCGTCCCGCTGCGGAAGGCGTCGAACAGCTCCTGCCGGCGGCGCACCGGGGTCTGGCCGGTGATGAGATCCGCGTCCAGATGCGCTGCGAGCTCCTCGAGCTGGTCGATGTACTGGCCGATCACGAGCATCGGCTCGCCCGGGTGGCGCTCCGCGATCCTCTCGACCACGTCGAGCTTCGCAGGATGTGCGGCGCCGAGCCGGTGACGATCGGTGGCCTCGGCCATGGCGTAGGTCATGCGATCTGCGGAGGGCATCGCCACCCGGATCTCGGTGCAGACCGCTGGCGCGATGTAGCCCTGCGTCTCGATGTCCTTCCATGGGGCGTCGTAGCGCTTCGGGCCGATCAGGGAGAAGACCTCGCCCTCGCGGCCGTCCTCGCGCACGAGCGTCGCGGTCAGGCCCAGGCGTCGCCGCGCCTGCAGATCCGCTGTCATGCGGAAGACGGGCGCGGGCAGCAGATGCACCTCGTCGTACACGATCAGGCCCCAGTCGCGGGCGCTCATCAGCTCCAGGTGCGGATGGACGCCCTTCCTCTTCATGGTGAGGACCTGGTAGGTCGCGATCGTGACCGGTCGGATCTCCTTGGTGGCGCCGGAGTACTCGCCGATCTCGTCCTCGGTGAGGGAGGTGCGGCGCAGCAGCTCGCTCTTCCACTGCCGGGCCGAGACCGTGGAGGTCACCAGGATCAAGGTGGTGCGCTGCATCGCGGCCATCGCGCCGGCGCCCACGAGGGTCTTGCCGGCCCCGCAGGGCAGCACGACCACGCCGCTGCCGCCGTGGCGGAAGCCGTCCACCGCCTCCTGCTGATAGGGGCGCAGGGACCAGTCGTCCTCGCGCAGCGAGATGGCGTGGGCCTCGCCGTCGACATAGCCGGCCTGGTCCTCGGCCGGCCAGCCGAGCTTGAGCAGCGCCTGCTTCAGCGCGCCGCGCTCCGAGGGGTGCACGATGACCGTCGCCTCGTCGATCCGGGCGCCGAGCATGCCCTGGATGCGCTTGGCGCGGGAGACCTCTTCGAGCACGGCCGTGTCCAGAGCGTGCAGCACGAGACCGTGGGTGGGATGGGACTGCAGCTGCAGACGCCCGTAGCGG
Organism: Brachybacterium sp. JB7; assembly: GCF_003335205.1. NCBI lineage: Bacteria > Bacillati > Actinomycetota > Actinomycetes > Micrococcales > Dermabacteraceae > Brachybacterium > Brachybacterium sp. JB7. The sequence continues at coordinate 1,593 of NZ_QPGN01000009.1, forward strand.
TCCATCGTGTCCGCGACGTCGATGAGCAGCGAGTGGGGGACCGGGTAGCGCGAGTTGTCCACGAGGGCGGCGACCACGGATTCGGCGTCGTAGCCGGCGGCGCGTGCGTTCCACAGTCCCAGATCGGTGATGCGATAGGTGTGGACGTGCTCGGGGGCGCGTTCGAGCTCGGCGAAGGCGGCGATCGAGGCGCGTGCGGCCTGCGCCTGCGGATGCCCCACCTCGAGCAGGAGGGACTTGTCGCTCTGGACGATGAGGGGGCCGTCGGTCATCCCCTCAGGCTACGCGCGCAGCGGGAACAGCAGAGGGGCCGACGGGGTGAGTCGGGACTCTCCCCATCGGCCCGTCGCGCGAGGGTCGGCGCGGCTCAGGCGCGCGCGGGCTCGGGCAGCGCGCGTCCGCTCAGCCGCTCGTACATGCCGAGCTGGAGCAGGACGGCGAAGGGGACCAGGGCGATGACCGTGATCACGAGCATGCTGGCGACCGAGGTGATCACGGTGAGCACGAGATACGTGACGATCGTGGTGCCGAGGTTGTTCTTCGCGAGCGTGAAGCTCTCCTTGATCGCGGCGCCCGGGGATGCGCCGCGCACTGCGGCCGGGATCGCGAACATGAGCATGACGGTGGCGATGAGCCCGGGGATGTAGAGCAGGATCGTGCCGACCACGATGATCACTCCCACGAGCAGCGCCGTGAGGAAGATGCGCATCGGGCCCGCCATCGCCTGGCCGATGCTCGGGCGTCCGCCGTCGAGGATCAGTCCTCCGGCGCGCGCGGAGCCCGTCTGCCAGAGCAGCGTGACCGGAACGGTCAGGAGGGCGCCGACCAGGACGATGCCGTAGAAGGTGAGGATCGCGCCCAGGTCCGCGGTGTCGGAGGGCGCGGTCTGCTCGAGCTGCGGGATCATGACGACGAAGCCCACACCCATCGCGGCGGCGATCAGCACGAACGCCACGACGCTGTAGATCAGCCCGGCGATGAGGAAGGCGACCGGGTTGCGCAGCAGAGCGTTGCCGGCGAACTGGAGCGCTCCGCCCAGATCGGCGCCCAGGTCAGATCCCGGAGCGGGGCCGGAGACGGGGCCACCGGCCGCCGGGGCCGGGGCCTGGCCCCAGGGGGCGTTCGCGTTCGGAGCGGACCCAGGGGCCGCAGGCTGACCGGGTCCGTGCGGCGCCGGCTCCTGGGCCGACGGCTGACCCCATCCGCCCTGTGAGGGTGCCTGCGGGGCGGGCTGGCCCCACCCGTCCTGCGAGGGGTCCTGGGCCGACGGCTGCCCGGCCGGTCCGGTACCGGGTGACGGTTGGGCGAAGGGATCGTGCGGGGGAAGACTCATCATGTGGCTCTCTCTCGCGGTCGGGACGCCGGTGGAAGGGGAAGGTCGCCCCTGCTGGACGCGTTCACGGTACCGCGCCGGCGCTGCCCGTCGCAGTCGACGTAGGTCGGAGAGTGCACCTCCGCGCGTCGAGAGTGATCGAGCGTGCTCACGGCGGCTCCGGCCGTGGGGAACACGACCCACAGAACGTGACTCCTGAGGCAAGCGCTGGCACGCTCGGCCGCCCGCGCCCGCAGGTCACTAGAATGGGGCCTGATGGACCGGGCCCGCCGTCCGCCGAGCGTCTCGGCGCTGTGCCCCGGCCCGGCTCGACAATCACCTGATCTGAGGAGAACCCATGGCTAGCTTTGCTCCGTCCCCCGCTGATGTCGCCGACATCGGTGTCACCGGAATGGCGGTGATGGGCTCCAACCTGGCCCGCAACTTCGCCCGCAACGGCTTCAAGGTCGCGATCCACAACCGCAGCGTCGGCAAGACCGAGAAGGTCATCGCCGATCACGGAGCCGACGGCGAGTTCTACCCGTCGGAGTCCATGGCAGATTTCGTCGCCTCGCTGCAGAAGCCGCGCGTCGCGATCATCATGGTCAAGGCGGGCAAGCCCACCGACGCCGTGATCGACGAGCTGGCCGGTCTGATGGACGAGGGCGACATCATCGTCGACGCGGGCAACGCCCTGTTCGGCGACACCCGTCGTCGCGAGGCCGCGCTGCGCGAGAAGGGCCTGCACTTCGTGGGCTCCGGCGTCTCCGGCGGTGAGGAGGGCGCCCTGAACGGCCCCTCGATCATGCCCGGCGGCACCAAGGAGTCCTACGACCGGCTCGGCCCCATGTTCGAGAAGATCTCCGCCCACGTCGACGGCGATCCCTGCTGCACCCACGTCGGTGCCGACGGCGCCGGCCACTTCGTGAAGATGGTCCACAACGGCATCGAGTACGCCGACATGCAGGTCATCTCCGAGGCCTACGACCTCATGTCCAAGGCGCTCGGCAAGAACGCCGGCGAGATCGGCGACGTGTTCGCCGAGTGGAACAAGGGCGACCTGGAGTCCTTCCTCATCGAGATCACCGCTGAGGTGCTCCACCACACCGACGTCGAGACCGGCAAGCCGTTCGTCGACGTCATCCTCGACCGCGCGGCCCAGAAGGGCACCGGAGCCTGGACCGTGCAGACGGCCCTGGACCTCGGCGTCCCGGTCACGGGCATCGCCGAGGCCACGTTCGCCCGCTCGGTCTCCGGCTCCACGCCGCAGCGCGAGGCCGGCCGCAAGGTGCTGCCCGCCGAGGCGCAGTCCCTCGAGATCGCCGACGAGGCCCAGTTCATCGACGACCTGCAGAAGGCGCTCTACGCCGCGAAGCTGGTCTCGTACTCGCAGGGCTTCGACGAGATCGCCGCGGGTGCCGAGGAGTACGACTGGGACATCGATCTCGGGGCGATGGCCCGGATCTGGCGCGGAGGCTGCATCATCCGCGCCCGCTTCCTGAACCGGATCACCGAGGCCTACGAGCGCGACGCGAAGCTGCCGCTGCTGCTGAGCGACGAGTACTTCACCACCGAGATCGCCAAGTGCATCCCGGCATGGCGTCGCGTGGTGGCCTTCGCCGCCGCGAGCGGGTACCCGGTGCCGGTGTTCTCCTCGACCCTGTCGTACTACGACGCGGTGCGCGCCGAGCGCCTGCCCGCCGCCCTGGTCCAGGCCCAGCGCGACTACTTCGGTGCGCACACCTACCAGCGCGTCGACGCCGAGGGCACCTTCCACGTGGAGTGGTCCGAGGATCGTCGCGAGACCAAGCAGGACTGATCCTTGCGGGAGGATGCGTCGCACTGCGGCGCGTCCTCCCGGCCTCCTGGATGACGAAAGGCCCGGACCGCGAGGTCCGGGCCTTTCGTCGTGGAGCGTCGACGCGGAGAGGCGCCGACTCGTGCTCAGTACGTCTCGTAGGAGCCTGAGTTGGCGACCACGGAGGCGACGAAGACGAAGTAGAGGATGATGCCGATGATCCACAGCACCAGGAAGATCACGTACGCGATCCAGCCCCACTTGTAGTACTTGTTCGCGGTCTCGAGATCGGTATCGGCCTTCACCAGGCCGAGGATCGCGAGGATCAGCGTGACGATGTTGCCCAGGCACAGCACGGAGACGACCAGCTGGACGATCCACTTGGTCTTGCTGACGGGAGCGCCGCCGGCGGGTGCGGCAGCGGCGAAGTTCGGGTCGGTCATGGTGGTGGTCCCTTCGAGGTTCCTGCGGGTCGGTGACTGATCTGGCTGTCGGCCTCGGCGCAGGGGGTGACCTGCGCTACGGCGGAGACATCATAACCTTGGGAGCCCCCTGAGAAGCGATGGGGAGCACTCCCCATCCTTCATCGGGGGACGTGCCGGCGGGAGCGGCCTGGATCAGCCCAGGGTCACCCGGTGCACGAGCACCGTGAACTCCTCGTCGCTCCCGGCCTCCCGTGCCCGCAGCCGCCCGCCCTCGAGGGAGAGGGGACGCGCGCGCTTCACGACCACGCCGCCGCGGCCGTCCACGATGCCGAGCGGGATCTCCGTCTCCTGCGCGATCGCCTCGAGCAGCCGGTCGGTGACGGAGAGATCGACGGCGCCGTCCTCGGCCGCGCGGATCCTGGTCACTGCCTCGGCGGGCGGAAGCGCCAGCTCAGGGCCGCCGACGGTGACGAGATCGGGATCGACCGGGCCACCGGGCAGCGAATGGGAGACCTCGGGCCCGACGGTGCGCCCGTCCGGTCCGACGGCCTGGGGCGCGAGACCCGCCTGGCGGGAGATCTGCAGGGCGAAGCCCGGATCCGAGAGCGTCACCGCGACCGTGGGAGCCAGACGGTGCAGGGAGAGCGCGGAGGCCTCGGGCGCGACCTGGAGCAGGTCCAGGACCTCGGCCTCGGCGGTCAGCACGGTGGTCGCCCGGGAGACCTGGACGCGGCCGTGGCGGCGCTGCTCGTCGCGCAGCAGATAGGTGAGGCCCTGCGGGATCGGGGAGCGTGACGTCTCCTCGAGCAGGAGCAGGAGCGCCTCCGCATCGCGCCCGCTGCCCAGCGCCCGGCGCACGGACGCCGTGGTCAGACGCAGGGTCAAGGCGCCTCCACGAGAGATGACCTCGCCCCAGTCCAACAGGGGCAGGAGCCGCTCGGCGGGCCGGCCGGGGATCACGACGGTGAGATCGGCGTCCAGCAGCACCTCCTCGACCGGTGGGGGCGCGGCCTCGCGCAGGGCCCCGGCCAGGCGGGCATCGGCCTGGGTGACGTCCTCGTCCAGAGCGAGCACGAGCTCCTGGCCGAGGTTCGTCAGGGCGCCGCCGTGGAGCACTCCGAGAGCCGCGCCCTCGGTGAGCAGGGCGGACGTCTCCTCCTCGATGACGTCGGCGGGGACGAGCGGGAAGGCCCATGCCAGGCAGAGGGAGAGCGACCGGGCGGTGGCGTCGATGCCCGGGCTGGTGCGCAGGGTGCGCAGCAGGCTGCCGCGCCGCGTGCGCACCCCATCGCGTCGGGTGAGGTCCGACAGCAGCGATCGCCCGGTGCCGGTGGCGTCGGGCGTGCCGACGACGGCGGCGAGGTGATGGCCCAGCGCCCAGGCCAGCACCAGCTCGGCCCAGCGCTCCTCGGCGCCCTGGACCCGGTGCGCGTCCCAGTCGCGGGTCGGGTGCCATTCCTGCCCGTCGTGGCCGATCAGGCCGGCCTGCCAGGCGGACTGCAGCACGGTCGCGTAGGCCGGGACGGAGACCCCCGCACGATCAGCGAGGCGCCGCAGGTCGCGCCGGGGGAGACCGCCCCTGCGCAGCACGCCGGGGGGATCGTCGTCGAAGCTGCGCACGGTGCCCAGCAGACGCAGCGACTCGAAGGCCTGCTCGACGGCCTGGGCGGTGCGGGAGCCGGGGATCCGTTCGGAGAGCTCGGTGCCTTCGGGGGAGGGGCGCTGCGCGGCGAACCCGCGCCGCACCCGACCACCGCGCAGGGCGAGGTGCACGGTCCGGGGGATCCGCAGCCCGCCGTCGCCGTCGGCCACCACGATGCCCGCCTCCCGGAGCGCGGCGGCCAGGCGTCCGCGGCCCTCGACGGCAGCAGGCCCCCAGGTGAGAGCGTCGAGTGCCTCGGCCATGGTCTCCCGGGCGGCGCTGACCCGCCGCTCCGCCTGCTCGGGAGCGGGATCGTCGGGCGAGGAGGGGGCGAGGCCGGCGGGGGCGCGGAGGCTCTCGCGCAGCGGGCGGACCAGGTGCAGCTCGTCCTCTCCCCACACGATCGCGAGCGTGGTGAGACGCTCGAGGGAGGGACCGATGGTCGCGGGGTCCGAGGAGACGGAGGCGGCGAGCGCCGCGGGCGAGGCGCCGTCCTCGAGCACGGCGAGCGACTCCACCAGATGCAGCTCGGGCAGCGTGAGCGCGTGCAGAGCCCGACGGGCGGACGTGGCGCCGGCGGCGCGGGCCGCGAGGGGTCCGAGTCCCTTGGGAAGGGGCGAGACGAGATCCGGTCGGGCGACGAGCAGGGCCTCCAGCCGGTCGTCGCCGAACCGTCGCAGGGAGTCCGCGAGGGACCGGATCACAGCGGTCATGATGGGATCCAGCATAGAGTGGGCGCGCCGGACGAGGGATCACGGGTCATGCCCGGGCGGCACCTTCCCGGCATGCCCCTATAGCCCAATCGGCAGAGGCGGCCGCCTTAAAAGCGGCGCAGTGCGGGTTCGAGTCCCGCTGGGGGCACGGATGCGAGGACGGCGGCATCTCAGCCACAATGGGGGCATGACCACCTCCTCCGCCTCCGACCAGCTCATCGCCCGCCTCGACGACGTGCTCTCGCGGATCGACGCCGCCGCGGAGCGCGCGGGCCGCGACAGCAGCGAGATCACCCTGCTGCTGGCCACCAAGACCCGCACCCCGCAGGAGATCGCCGTCGTCGTGGACCTGCTCCGGCAGCGGAACCGCACGATCGCGGTGGGGGAGAACCGGGCCCAGGAGATCGCCAAGCACGCGGACCCGCTGCTGGCGGGCAACGAGGTGCCGCGCCACTTCATCGGCCGTCTGCAGACCAACAAGGCCCGCGACGTGGTCGCTTTCGCGGAGCTGATCCACAGCGTGGATCGCGGGGACATCGCCGACGCCCTCGAGCGCCGTGCCGCGAACGCCGGCCTGGTCCGGGACGTGCTCATCCAGGTCAACACCTCCGGTGAGGAGTCCAAGGGCGGGTACGCGCCCACCCCGGAGGCCGTCGGCCCGATCCTCGAGCGGCTCCGGGCGAGCGAGAACCTGCGTCCGGTGGGACTCATGACGATCGGCGCGAACACCAGCGATGCCGACGAGGTGCGCGCCTCGCTGCGCGGTCTGCGGGCGCTGCGCGACCAGGCGCGCGAGCATTTCGGTGCGCCGGAGCTCACGCAGCTGTCGATGGGGATGAGCGGCGATCTCGAGATCGCGGTCGAGGAGGGCGCGACCATCGTGCGGGTGGGGTCGGCGATCTTCGGCGCGCGCGCCTGACGCCGTCGCGGCGTCTCAGCCGGGGCCGACGAGCGCCTGCGGGATCCCGTACTCGTGCTCGAGCACCTCGCAGGCGGCGCCCACGGCGATGAGGTCGGTGCCGCGGGTGGAGAGCATGACCTCGACGTGCACCCAGGGCTCGGCCCGCAGGCCCACGGCGAGTGCGTCCCGGATCGCATCCATGGACGCGGAGTGGTGCGTGTAGACGGTGCGTCCGCCGAGGACCACGCGATCCACGTCCACCAGCCGCACCAGGTTCACCACGATGGTGGCGAGGATCCTCGCGGCGAACTCCTCGTCCCCGGCCTCCAGCGCAGCCTGGTACTCGGCCTGTGCGCAGCCGCGTCGGCCGCAGCTGCAGGGCACCCCGTCCATCCGCACCACGGTGTGCCCGGCCTCGCCGGCGTGGGAATGCGCCCCGCGCACGATGTTCCCGTCCAGGCAGAGGCTCGCGCCGATCCCGTCCTCGACCAGCACCAGGGCCGCGTCGTCGAGCAGTCCGGGCTGGGACCAGGTCTCTCCCACGAGGGCGGCACGGGAGTCGTGGTCCAGCAGCACGGGCAGGCCCAGCTCCTCGAGCAGCAGCTGCCGGATCGAGGCGCCCCGCCACGGATCCGGCTGCGCGGTGCCGCGGTAGACGCCCTCGCCCCAGTCCACCGGCCCGGGCATCCCCACCCCGGCGCCGAGCAGCTCCCCGCTGCCCACCTCGGCGAGTGCGCGAGCCTCGAGAGCGAGGGTCTCGATCAGCTCGGGGACCGGCTGCAGGCGCCCGATCTCGAGCTCGCGGCGTTCGAGGATCTCACCGGTCAGGTCCACCACCACGCCCCGCACGCGGGAGCGGGTGAGGTGCAGGCCGATCGCCCGGCGCGAGGAGGGCACGATCCGGTAGAGCGTGGTCGGCTTGCCGGGGCCCGAGACGATCGTGCCGGCCTCGGTCATCACACCGCGGCCGATCAGGCGGCCGAGGATCTTGGAGATCGCCTGCGGGGTGACCTGGAGGGCCCGGGCCAGATCGGCCCGTGAGACCGAGTCGCCCCGCCGAGCGACGGCGAGCACCGCGGCGTCATGCGCCCCGGCGACGCGGTCCAGAGGAGTTGTCGGTCTCACAGCGCCCATCCTCGCACGAGCCCCTGCCCCGAGTCGGGCCGGCGGGCGAGGACCGCTCCGGTGTGCCCGACCTGCCCGGGACCAGGCCCGATGGGCGCAGCAGAACCGCTCGGCGAGCACCCGGAGCAGATGTGATCCGGATCAGCCTCCCGACCCTCTTGACGTAACGCAACAGCGTTGGCTTACTCTGGACCCCGGGTCGATGGAGCCCGTCCGTGAACACCCGCTTTCGGAAGCCCGAGGAACCTCTATGACCGCCATCGACGACATCCGCACCGTCCCGCCCGACGCCCCGGGCTCGGAGCCGGAGCTGACCCCCGCGCGCCGCCGTCTCGCCCTGCTCGCGATCGCCCTGGGCGGCTTCGGCATCGGAGCCTCCGAGTTCGTGACCATGGGTCTGCTGCCCGGCCTCGCGCACGGCCTGCTGGGCGACCAGATGGCCACCGACCCCGAGGGCGGCATCGCCCGGGCCGGCATCGCGATCTCCGCCTACGCTCTCGGAGTCGTGGTCGGCGCCCCGATCCTGGCCGTGCTCTCCGTGCGCTGGAGCCGGTCCTCGATGATCGTGGCCCTTGCCGCAGCGCTCGCCGTCGGGACGATCCTCTCGGCGGTCATGCCCACCTTCGAGCTCACCGTCGCGGCCCGCTTCCTCGCCGGCATCCCGCACGGCGCCTACTTCGGCGTCGCCTCGCTGCTCGCCGCCTCCCTCATGGGCCCCGGCAACCAGGGCAAGGGCGTCGCCCTCGCGCTGTCGGGCCTCACCGTCGCGAACCTGATCGGCGTGCCCGTGCTGACGGCGGTCGGCCAGTTCGCCGGGTGGCGAGCCGTCTACCTGCTGATCACGCTGATCTTCCTGGTCACGGTGGTCGCCCTCTACCGCACCGTGCCCCACCAGGCGAAGCCCGTCGGCCGGCGCATGGTCGAGGAGGTCGTCGCGCTCAAGCGCCTCCAGCTGTGGATCATCATGGGCATCGCCGCGGTGGGCTTCGCCGGCGGGTTCGCCGTGTTCAGCTACGTCGCCGACATCACCACCAATGTCACCGGCGCCCCGGCCGCCGCGGTCCCGTGGGTGCTCGCGGCCGCGGGCCTCGGCATGACCGTCGGGAACCTCATCGGGGGCGCCGCCACCGACCGCTCCCTGGAGCGCACCCTGATGATCGGCTTCCCGCTGTACATCGCGGCGCTGGTGGGCCTGTTCCTGGTCGCGCACGTCTCCCTGGTCGCGCTGCTGATCGGCTTCTTCCTGGTCAACGCGGCCAACTCGTCGCTGAACCCCGCGATGCAGACCTGGCTGATCCGGGTGGCGCACCGCTCCGAGGTGCTCGGCGCCTCCCTGAACCACGCCGCCTTCAACGTCGCCAACGCGCTCGGCGCCGCCCTCGGCGGTGCGGTGATCGCCGCCGGCTTCGGCTTCGAGGCGCCGATGGCGGTCTCGATCGTGCTGGCGAGCGTCGGCTTCGTCATGGTCGTCACCACCCTGGTGGCGCTGCGCGTGCGTGCCCGCCGCACCCTCGAGGTGCTCAGCCGTCACGAGGACACCATGACGGGCTCCCTCCCCGCGGTCGAGGCCCGCGAAGAGGTCTCCGTCGGCGTCTGAGCGTCCACCTGACCCGACGAGCGCCCCGGGCGCCGCTCCGGGGCGCTCCGACTTCTCCGAGTCAGCACCGACCCTGCTGGGACCTGCGCGTCCTGCTGGGTCGGTGCTGTCACACTCGGTCATCCGGTGCTCCTGGTCACCGCCCGACGTGCCTACTGTGGACGTGGCGCCCGACGCGTGGCGCCCGGGCCGACCGGCACCCGGGGCCCGTCCCGACGTGAGACCTGTGGAGGGCCCCGTGCACATCCAGACCGCCGCCGTGCAGACGCTCCGGCACCATGAGTTCGGTGCCGTCGTCCCACCGGTCCACCTCGCCTCGACGTACGAGCTCGACCCCGGCAGCGAGGATGGCGCCTACGCCTACCAGCGCGGCTCCAACCCCACCCGGGCGCAGCTCGAAACGGTCCTGGCCACGCTCGACGGTGCCGCCCACGGCTTCGCGTTCGCCTCGGGCATGGCCGCCACCGCCGCCTCGCTGTCCACCCTCGAGGTGGGCGACGAGGTGCTGCTGCCGGCGAGCGTCTACGGCGGCACCTACCGCTTCGTGGACCAGGTGCTTCCCGGGCGCGGCGTCACCGGGCGCTTCGTCGACGATCTCGGCGCACTGACCGATGAGGACTTCACCCCCGCCACCAGGGCGGTCTTCATGGAGACCCCCGCGAACCCGACGCTGCGGATCACCGACCTGCGCCGCCTCACCGAGCTCGCTCATCGCCACGGGGCGATCGTGATCGTCGACAACACCTTCATGACCCCGGTGCTGCAGCGCCCGCTCGAGCTGGGGGCGGACGTCGTCGTGCAGTCCGCCACCAAGTACCTCGCGGGCCACTCCGATCTCCTGGCCGGGGCCATCACCACCGATGACGAGAGGCTGGCGGAGGCCTTCGCCCTCGCGCAGAAGGCGCAGGGCGGCGTGCTCTCCCCGGGAGACTCCTTCCGTCTGATCCAGGGGATCAAGACCCTCCCGCTGCGCCTGGAGCGTCAGCAGGCGAACGCGCGAGCGATCGTGGAGCACCTGCGCGCCCATGACGACATCGCCACGGTCCGGTACCCGGGCTCGCACAGCGAGGAGGAGGCGAGGATCCACGCCTCCCAGGCCACCGGTACCGGTGCGGTGCTCTCCTTCGAGCTCGCTCCCGGCCTGGATCGGGTCGCCTTCGTGCGGGCCCTGCGCTATCCGGGCTATGCGGTCAGCCTCGGAGGCGTCGAGTCGCTGATCTGCCGCCCCGCCACGATGACCCACGAGGCCATGACCCCGACAGCGCGCGAGAACGCCGGCATCTCGGACGAGCTGCTGCGACTGGCGGTGGGCATCGAGGACATCGGCGATCTGCTCGAGGACCTCGACCAGGCGCTCCGCGCCGCGCACTGAACGCGGGCTTCTCGCTCAGAGCGGAGTCCGCTTCCAGGTCCGGCACGGGAATCGTCGATACAGTAGAGGGGTCGGCGCGCCGGGGAGCTCTTTACGTGGTCCCCGACGTCGGCCCACCAACTCTCGTGAGGAGCGCCATGGCACGCCACAACATCGTGTTCGGCCGCGACCAGGCAGTGCAGGGGCAGAACTACACCGCCCCCCAGTTCGGCCAGTCGCAGGGCGGACAGGCCCAGGGGACCCAATGGTCCTCGGGCTTCGACCAGCAGAGCCCCGACAACCTCGAGGCCATCTACGCCCGCCCGTCCGCGGGCGGTCACGACACCGGCCGGATGACCCTGCGTGACGCGTTGAACGCGATCACGGCGACGCTCGGCCTGATCGTCGTCGTCGGCTTCGCCGTGGGCGTGCTGCCGACGGTCCTGGGCCTGGTGGCCGGTGAACAGGGCGCAAGCGCCGGGATGATGCTGGCGCAGGTCTCCCTCGTGGTCGGCCTCATCGGCGGCCTCGTCACGGCCCTCGTGAACATCTTCAAGAAGCAGCCCTCGCCGATCCTCGTGCTCGCCTATGCGGCGTTCGAGGGTCTGCTCCTGGGCGGGTTCAGCGCCGTCCTGGGCGCGGCGTTCCCGGGCATCGCCCTGCAGGCGGTCTTCGGAACCCTCGCCGTGGCCGGCACCGTGCTGGTGCTGTTCCGCATGGGCGTCCTGCGCAGCTCCCCGAAGCTCACCAAGATCTTCATGGTCGCGATGGTCGCCTACCTGCTGTTCGGCGTGGTGAACATCGTCTACATCTTCGCGTCCGGCGGCAGCCTGCGTGAAGGCGTGTTCGGTCTGGTCATCGGCGGCCTCGCCGTGGTGATGGCCTCCTACTCGCTGGTCCTGGACTTCGAGGACGTGCAGCGGGCCTCGAACGCGGGTGTGCCCCGCGTCTACGCCTGGCGCTGCGCCTTCGGCATCGCCGCCACCATGGTGTGGCTGTACATCGAGATCCTGCGGATCCTCTCGATCCTCCGCGGTGACTGATATCGACCGCAGCTGATCGGCAGCGAACGCGACCGGCACGGCCGCGCGGTGTCCGATCGGTATGCTTGCACGGCGGGTCCCGTCCTCGGGGCCCGCCGTGACGTATCTGGTCGAACGCACGGCGAATCGGCCGGGCGGACCATCCCGCAGAGAGGAGCTCCCCGTGGCCGAGCTCTGGCAATGGATCCAGGACCACGGCGTGGTCGTGGTGACCTACGTCTATCTCGGTCTGGACGTGCTCCTGCGACTCGTCGGCCTGGTGGTGGTTCCCCGGAACCGTCGCCCCGGGTCGGCCCTCGCCTGGTTGATGGCGATCATGGTCCTCCCGCTGGTCGGCTTCCCGCTCTACCTGCTCCTGGGCAAGGCCGAGCTGCCCCGCAAGCGTCGTGAGAAGCAGAAGGTCATCAACCGTCTGATGCACGTGCGGGCGCAGGACCTCCCCGACAGCGAGCTCGACGAGGACTCGCCCAGCTGGCTGCAGTCCGCCGTGAGCCTGAACCGGGAGCTCGGCGCGTTTCCGCTGACCGGCAACAACTCGGCCGATCTCGAGATCGACTACGACACCTCGATCGCCCGCATGACGGCGGACATCCGCGCCGCGACCCGCGAGGTGCACGTGCTGTTCTTCGCCATGGCGCTGGACGAGGTCACGCAGGACTTCTTCGATGCCCTCGCCGAGGCGGCCGACCGCGGCGTGACCGTGCGTGTGCTGTACGACCACTGGGGCTCCCTCAGCCACGGGTCCGTCTACCGGGCGATGCGCCGTCATCTCGACGCCCACGGCATCGAGCACTATCCGATGATGCCGATCAAGCCCTTCCGCGACGGCGCCTTCCAGCGACCCGATCTGCGCAATCACCGCAAGCTGCTGATCCTCGACGGTCAGATCGGGTGGATGGGCAGCCAGAACCTCATCGCCGCCCACTACGACAAGAAGTCCAACATCCGGCGCGGCCTGCACTGGCAGGAGACCATGGCCCGGTTCCGCGGGCCGATCGTCTCGGAGATGAACCTGCTGTTCGCCACGGACTGGTACTACGAGTCCGCGGAGATGCTCACCGAGGACGACCTGGTCCAGGCGCCGACGGACACCTCGGGCAGCTACGAGTGCCAGCTGGTGCCCAGCGGGCCCGGCTTCGTGTTCGAGAACAACCTCGCGCTGTTCAACCAGCTCTTCTACTCCGCGAGCCGACGGATCATCGCCGTCAGCCCGTACTTCGTGCCCGAGGAGTCGATGCTCGCCGCACTCGTCACCGCCGCGCGGCGCGGGGTCGAGGTCGAGCTGTTCGTCTCGGAGATCGGCGACCAGTTCCTGGTCTTCCACGCCCAGCGCTCCTACTACGCGGCGCTGCTCGAGGCGGGCGTCAGGATCTGGCTCTACCGCGCGCCGACGATCCTTCATGCCAAGCACGTCACGATCGACGACGCCGTGACGGTGATCGGCTCCTCGAACATGGACATCCGCTCGTTCCTGCTGGACATGGAGAGTTCGATGATGATCGGCGGCACCGACTTCATGGAGAAGATGCACCACGTCGAGGACGTCTACCGCTCCCGCAGCCGGGAGCTGACGCTCGAGGAGTGGGAGCAGCGGCCGGTGCCGATGCGACTGCTGGACAATCTCTGTCGGCTCGCGTCGGCGGTCGTCTGAGTCCGGTCAGCTTCCCAGCCCCGTGAGGGATTCATAGGCCTCCTCGGCCGCCTCCTCATGCTCGGTGACGCCCACGGCGTGCTCCAGGACCAGGGCGCTGGGGCCCTCGTCCGCCTCGAGCACGACCACCAGGATCGCGGTGGCATCGGTCCGCTCGAGGGTGTCGTGGCCGAAGTTCACGACCGCTGTGGTCTCGTAGCCGGGCATCCCCGCGATCGTCACCGGCTTGGTGACCTCGTCGTCCCAGGTGCGCTCGGTCGCCTTGCCGCCCCAGCTGCCGTCGGTGAAGAGGCACTTGGCGATCCGCTGGGAGGCGGCCTCGTTGCCGGGATAGTCGATGCCGGGCTGCCACTGGACCAGGCCGACGGTGGCCGAGGAGTACCAGTTCTTCTCGACCTCGCCGCGGGCGATCTGGGTGTCGTTGAGGAAGGAGGCAGGGCCGGTGGATCCACGGCCGCTGTACTCCGCGGGCGGGATGAACTGCAGCCCGCCGCCGCGCAGCTTCCCGGACGGGTTCGTGGAGGTCCGCTCGTACTCGGGGGAGTAGCAGCGCTGCTCGACCACCTCCGTGGGCTCGGGGGAGGCGCTCCCGGTCGCCGAGGCGGCCGAGCTGTGCGCGGTGGTGGTCTGCTCACCGGCACCCCCCAGTCCGGACGGACGCAGCACGAGATAGGCGACGGTGGCGCCGACGATCAGGAGGAAGACCAGCGCGAAGGAGAGCACGCCGACCAGCAGCGGGCCACCTCGACCGCCGCCGGGGGTCGGCGGCGGGGTGCCGGTGTGCTGCGGTCCGGTGTGCACGGGATGCTCCTTCGTCGATGCCCTGTCCGGGGCAACGTCACTCGACGACCTCGAGGCTGTCGATGATGTCCTCGAGCTCCTGGACGTGTTCGGGCTGGTCGGCCGCGACGTCGCTGGCCAGGGCGCTCGGCCCGTCCGGTCCCTCGACCACGACGGCGGTCACCACCGACGAGTCCGTCGTCGAGAGCACCGCCGGGTCCTCGAAATGATAGGTGGCCTGCACTATCCATGCAGGACTGCCGTCCACGGTGAAGGCTTCGGACCGGTAGTCCGTCACCTCGGGATGGTCACCGAAGTAGGCGACGACCCCGGAGGTGGTCGCGTAGCACTGGAAGATCGAGACGGCAGCGGACTCCATGCCCGGATAGCCGCCCTCCTCCTCGGGCCAGACCACGCGACCGAGGTTCACGACGCTGTACCAGCTGCCCTCGACGTTCCGGCCCTGTGCGTCGACCTCTGTCATGTACGGCAGCGCACCGGACCCCCAGGCGAACTTCCAGGTGGGAGGAATCGTGTACTGCAGATCCCCGCCGCGGATGGTGCCGGGATCGGCTCGCTGGGCGGGGGAGGGCTCGGGGACGGTGCAGTCCGTGGTGGGCTTCTCCGTGAAGATCGGCGGCGGCGGGGCGATGTCGGGATCCTCGGGGTTCGGCACGTACTCCGAATGGCCCTCTCCGGTGCGATCAGCCGTGTCGTACGCCTCGGGATCCTGGTCCAGGACCGAGCGGAACACCGTCTGCGAGAGCACCAGGGCCAGCACGGCGAGGAGCACCACGCCGGAGCCGACGATCGAGAGCACGGTGGCCAGGGTGCGTCGGCGCGAGCGCGGGCTGGGGTCGCTCAGGTCGGGGACGTGCTGCTGCCCCTCGTGGTCCGGGAGCGCGTCCGGCTCGGCGCCGGTGAAGTCGGGCAGGCCCGAGCCCGCGGACCGCAGATCGTCGCCGTGCGGATTCTCAGTCATCGTCACCTCCCCGGCGCAGCCGGTCCCATGCCCCGATCCGGGCCCCTTGCCCCGGGCGATTCTCGCACGGACCACCCGTTCGGTGCCCTGACCGGACAGTGGTCGGTCTCTCGGCGATCCCCGCGCGGCCGAGGCCAGATGCGATTGGTACTCTCCGGGCACACGGCCGACGGAGCCCCCTGCCCGCCCCGGCCCCGATGGATGGAGTCTGCATGCGCCCACCCCTGGTCCTCACGATCGCCGCCTCGGACTCCGACGGTGCCTCCGGTCTCCAGTCGGATCTGAAGACGTTCACGGCTCTCGGAGCGTACGGCGCGAGCGCTGCGACCATGATCTGCGCCGTGAACACGCAGGGTCTGCGCGGGATCCACTACCTCCCCGGGGACGTGGTGCGCGGCCAGATCGATGCGGTCGCCACGGATCTGCTGCTGGATGCCACGAAGATCGGTGCCCTGGGCAGCGCCGCTGTCGTGGAGGCGGTCGCCGCAGCGGTGCGCGAGCACCGGGACCGGCTGGGGAGGCTCCTCCTCGACCCGGTGATGGTGGGCAGCGACGGGTCCGCGCTGATCTCCGCCGAGGGCGCCCGCGCGCTGCGCGACTCCCTCGTGCCTCTGGTGGACCTGCTCACCCCGAACATGGCCGAGGCCGCGCAGCTGCTGGGCAGGCCGATCGCGACCTCGCTGGACGAGATGCGCGAGCAGGCGCTGGCCCTCCAGGCCCTCGGGCCGCAGGCCGTGCTGGTCACCGGCGGGCGCCTCGAGCACGATGACGCCGTCGATGTGCTGGTGCATCCCGGTGGCACCGACCTGCTGCGCGCCGATCGCGTCCCCGGTCGGCGCGTGCGTGGTGCGGGGTCCACGCTCTCCGCCGCGATCGCCGCGCAGCTCGCCCGCATCGAGGAGTACGACCGGGCCGGGGAGCTCGAGGAGATCGGCGATGCCGGCACCGACGACGACCTGGTGACGATCGTGGCCTCGGCCCGTGAGTTCCTGGCCAGTGCGATCGAGAACGCCGGCGACTGGTCGATCTCCCGCAGCGACTCCGGCTACAGCACGCTGAACCACCTGATCACGCTCGACAAGGACTGATCGGGCGGGACGCACGGAGCGCCTCGGACCCGGACGGTCCCGGCGAGCGCGGCGAACCCGGCGATCCGGCGAGTGCGGGGATCAGGCGGGTCCGGCGGGTCCGACGGGCTCAGCGGGTCCGGCCGGCTCGGCTCAGCCGTCGAGCAGACCCAGGTCCTGCTTGAGGGAGAGCACGCGCAGCGCCGATTCCCGCACCCGCTCCTCCTGCGCGGAGGACTGCCCCGCCCAGTCCTCGACGGCGTCGACCAGCTGTCCGGTCAACGAGGCATCGGCGGTGAGCACCAGGTCGCCGCCGGCCTCGAGCAGGCGCGTGGCACGGTCGGCGACGGGCACCGAGGCGACGGCCTCCGCGGCGCCGATGTCGTCGGTGACCACGAGCCCGTCGTAGCCGAGCTGATCGCGCAGCAGATCGGTGATGACCACGGAGGAGAACATCGCCGGCACTCCCGGCTCGAGCTCCGGGTAGATCGCGGAGGACATCATCACCAGCTGGGCACCGGCGTCGATCCCCGCGGTGAAAGAGTCCAGGAACGGGTCATCAGGGCCGGTCACGGTGTCCTCGATGCCCTCGGCGGAGAAGTCGGTGTTCTGCTCCACCCGGCCCAGGCCCGGGAAGTGCTTGAGGGTGGCCGCCACACCCTGCGCCGTCAGCGCCTCGACCGCGGCCCGCACGCACTCGCCCACGTGCTCGGGCTCGGTGCCGAAGCCGCGGCCCAGCCCGCCGACGGGCTCATTGGCATCGCCCAGCTCGGGGTCCACGACGTCGGCGACCGGAGCGAGGTCCACGTGGATGCCGAGCGCGGCGAGGTCTTCGCCGATGCTCGTGTACGCGTCCGTCACGGCCCGGCCGCTGTCAGCGCTGTCAGCTCCCAGGGTCTCGGCCGACGGGGTGCGTCGGGCGGCATCCCCGCGCAGCATCCGCACCTGCCCGCCCTCCTGGTCCACCGCGATCAGGGGCGCCACGCCGTCGCTGACGCCGTCGTGGGCGCTGCTCACCACGGACTCCACTGCGGCGGGGTCCTTCCACACCTGCAGCAGGAAGATGCCGGCGGCGTGATGGTCGGTCCATACCTCTGCGGGGATCTCGGTGCCTGCGGGGATCCCGACCAGCTCCAGCTGGCCGGCGATCTCGCGCGGGCTCAGCTCGTCCAGCAGCAGCTCCGCGGCCGTCGGCTCGGGCTCGGTGGTGGGATCCGCCGTGGGCTCCGCACCGCCGTCCGAGCTGCCGCCGTCGGATCCCCCGTGGTCGGAGGAGCCGCCGGAGTCGCTGGTTCCGTCGGCAGCGGGATCCTGTCCGGAGTCGGTGCAGGCGGCGAGCGCTGCAGCGGGGGTCAGGGCCAGAAGATGACGTCGGCGCATGGCGCCAGTGTTCCACGCCGCGACGAGCCTCAGGAAGTCGTGCTGCCGGGCGTCGCCGTGCCCGTAGGCTGGCCCCATGAGCACCGAGACGTCGCCCCGGGAGCACCCTCGGGCCGTCGCGATCGACCCCGCCACCGGCGTGCTGCCGGCCGTGCGGGCGCGCCGGACCGACGTGTCCGGCGGCCGCGAGGTCGGGGACGTCCCGACCTCGGTCCTGCTGTCCACGAGCGCCGCCGCCCGTGAGCCGGCGATCGATGCCCTCGATGCCGAGCGCACGACCGATGCAGACCGTTCCGCCGCCGTCCTGAAGGAGACCCGATGAACGATGCCAGCCCCCAGAGCGATGTCGCTGCGGCGACCACCACCAGTCGTCCGCAGCTCCCTGCCGCCGACGGCTCCACCGACCCGCACCAGTGGCTCGAGGATGTCACCGGGCAGGAGGCGCTGACCTGGGTCCGCGAGCACAACGCACGGGCCGAGGACGAGCTCGACGCGGTCGCCGACCCGCGTGACCCCGACGGCGCACCGCTCGCGCAGACCCTGCAGCACGAGATCCGCGAGATCCTCGATGCCAAGGACAAGATCCCCGGGGTGGTGCTGCGCGGCGAGCACCTCTACAACTTCTGGACCGACGCGGACCACGAGCGCGGGCTGTGGCGACGCACCACGCTCGAGTCCTATCGCACCGATGCCCCGGAGTGGGAGGTCCTGCTGGACGTCGACGCGCTCAACGAGGCCGAGGGCGAGGACTGGGTGTGGCACGGTGCGCGCCTGCTGCGGCCGACGGGCCTGGCCGACGGCGAGCCGTACCGCCACGCCCTCGTCGACCTCTCCCACGGCGGCTCGGACGCGGATGTCACCCGCGAGTTCGACCTGGAGACGCTCCAGTTCGTGCCCGAGTCCGAGGGCGGATTCTTCCGCCCCGAGGCCAAGGGCAGCCTCGGCTGGATCGACGTGGACACCGTCTGGGTGTGCACCGACTTCGGCGAGGGCACGCTG
The DNA here is from genome assembly GCF_003335205.1 of Brachybacterium sp. JB7. Taxonomy (NCBI): domain Bacteria; kingdom Bacillati; phylum Actinomycetota; class Actinomycetes; order Micrococcales; family Dermabacteraceae; genus Brachybacterium; species Brachybacterium sp. JB7. The sequence goes on from NZ_QPGN01000009.1 coordinate 20,359, forward strand.
ACCAGCTCCGGCTACGCCCGCCAGGCACGCCTGTGGACGCGCGGCACTCCGCTCGCCGAGGCGCAGCTGGTGCACGAGGTCGCCGAGACCGACATGGCCGTCTTCGCCGCCCATGACTCCACCCCGGGCTGGGAGCGCGACTGGGTCATCGAGGCGCATGCCTTCTACGACAGCACGATCCACGTGGTCGACCGCGAGCAGGACCCGCCGGTGCTGACGACGCTCGAGGTGCCGCGGGATCTCGAGGCGACCGCTCACCGCGACCTGGGCATCTTCAGCCCCCGCAGCGACTGGGAGCTGGACGGGGAGACCTACTCCGCCGGGTCCCTCGTGGTCGGCGACTTCGCGGGCTTCCTGGACGGCACGGCCGAGCTGCAGGTGCTGTTCGAGCCCACCGGATCCACCTCCCTCGAGGACATGACGATCACACGGACCACCGTGGTGCTCTCCGTCCTGGAGGACGTGGTGCACCGCCTCGAGGTGCACACCCGCGACGACGACGGCACCTGGGTGCGTCGGGACCTGTATCCCGAGCTCCAGGGATCGATCGGGGTCGCCGCGGTCGATGCCGACATCGATGACCGCATCTGGGTCACCGTCACCGGATTCATCGAGCCCACCACGCTGCTGCTCGGGGATCTCTCCGAGGTCGCCGGTGGGGGCGAGCCCGGAGCGCTCGAGACCATCAAGTCGACTCCCGCCCGCTTCGACGCGGAGGGCCTGGACGTCAGCCAGCACTTCGCGACGAGCGACGACGGCACCCGCATCCCGTACTTCGAGATCTCGCGCACCGACCGCGTGGAGTCGACGACCCCCTCGCCGACCCTGCTGTACGGCTACGGCGGCTTCGAGATCTCCCTGACCCCGGGCTACCTCGGAGCGATCGGGAAGGCCTGGCTGGAGCGGGGCGGCACCTATGTGCTGGCGAACATCCGCGGAGGCGGCGAGTACGGGCCCCGCTGGCACCAGGCCGCGCTCACCGAGAACCGCCACCGCGCCTACGAGGACTTCTCCTCCGTGGCGAAGGACCTCGTCGAGCGGGGCGTCACCGATCGCGACCACCTCGCGGTGCGCGGCGGCTCCAACGGCGGCCTGCTCACCGGCAACATGGTCACCCAGTACCCCGAGCTGTTCGGAGCGGTCATCATCCAGGTGCCGCTGCTGGACATGAAGCGGTACTCGCACCTGCTGGCCGGGGCCTCGTGGATGGCCGAGTACGGCGATCCGGACACCGAGGACTGGGAGTTCCTCCGCACCTTCAGCCCGTACCATCTGCTGCGTGCGGACGCCGGCCCCTCCTATCCGCCGACGTTCCTGCTCACCTCCACCCGTGACGACCGGGTCCATCCCGGGCACGCCCGCAAGTTCACCGCCGCGATGGAGTCCCTGGGTGCGGACGTCCGCTCGTGGGAGAACACCGAGGGCGGGCACGGGGGAGCGGCGACCAACGAGCAGGCGGCGCGGATGAACGCACTGCTGTACACCTTCCTGTGGAACACGATCGGAGCGTGAAGCTCCCCGCCATGCGCTCCGTCGACCTGTTCGATCGTGCCGCGCAGGATGATCTCCTGCAGATCCGCAACGACCTGATGACGGTCTACCGGGAGATCTCGGCGGAGGACCGACGCCTGTTCCCCCTGCGCTACGCGCGGGCCGTGCCGCGTCGGCCACGACGAGCCAGGAGCGGCCCGGGCAGGGCGTCGGTGAGGGCTGCGGCCGACGCGGCGACGGCGGGCGAACCGTCTGTCGCGCAGCCGCAGGTGCCGGTGCTGCTGATCCCCGACGGTCCCGAGCGGGCATCGGTGCTGCCCTATGACGTGCTGCGCCGCTCCCTCGCGGGGCGGGGCCTGGACGTGCTGATGATGGAGCATCGCGGCGTCGGTCTGTCCCGACTGGATGCGCTGGGGCAGGACCTGCCGGTCCAGGGGATGACGCTGCGCGAGGTGATCGGGGACCTGCTCGCCGTGCTCGATCACGCGCGGGCCCCGAGAGTCGTCGTCTACGGCGCGGGATACGGCGCGTATCTTGCGCAGGCGCTCGCCGTGTTCCATCCCGAGCGCGTGCACTCCCTCGTGCTCGACTCCCCGCTCACCAGCGCCGACGATGAGCTCATCGCGCAGCAGACGATGCGGGCGATGTACTGGGATGGCACGGTCCCCTCGACCTCCACGACGGCCGCGGTGCTGCGGCGCCTGGTCGCCGAGGGTGTGGTCGACGGACATCGGGCCGGGCCGGTGGTGCTCGCGGTGCACGAGCACGGCGGCCGCGCGGCCGTGCGCGACCTGGTGGATCTGCTCGCCCTGGGGCGAGGGCAGCTGACCTGGAACAGTGTGCGCCAGGTGCTCGACCAGGGATGGCTGCAGTCCACCCCGTACGTCATGGAGCACGACCTCACGGCACGCATCGGGTACACCGAGCTGGGCAAGGGCCGTCACGCCGACGGCGGGCCGCTGGACCCTCTGAGCGTGGCGGGGGAGCGGGCCCGGTCGGCGCCTCCGTTCACCTCCGAGGTGCTGGACCTGCACGAGCTCGCGCCGGCGATCACGGCCCCGACCCTCGTGATCTCCGGCTCCCAGGACCTCGTCGCCCCGCCGAGCATCGCCCGTGCCGTCGCTGAGCGGATCCCGGGGGCACGGCTCCTGGAGGTGAACGGCGCTGGGCATTCGATGCTCGATTCCCGCAGCCATATCACCCAGGTCGCCGCCCGCTGGGGCGCCTGCGGGGTGGCGCATCTGCTGCCCGAGCATGCCGCCGCGCTGGCGGCGCTGCCCGCGACCCCCACGGACCAGGCGCTCTCCCGCGGCCTGCAGATCGCCCTCGCCGCGGAACGGTACTCGCCATGGAGGCTGCGGGTGGAGTCGGTGAAGGCGAAGCGGGAGCAGGCCCAGGTCGATCCCCGGGCCCGCCGCACCCGGCACCTCAAGGTGGACTGACCCGATCGGTGGGCCACACCGGCGGGACACACCGGCGGGACACACCGGTGGGCCACACAGGCGGGCGGCACCGGTGGGCCGCACCGGCGGGCACCCCCGGCGGTGCCCCGTTCAGGGACGGCAGGCCACCCGGAAGCCGCCCTCCTCATGGACCGTCTCGAAGTCGGTGCCCCAGGTCTGCTGCGCCCAGTCGGCGATGTCCTCGGGCGGGCCGTCGGCCCAGGAGAACGCGTAGTCGTCGCTCAGCACGCAGTCCGGGACCCGCTGATTGGGGCCGTGGATCCACTGCACGTCGTGGTCGGGGACCGCATGCGCCATGAGTGTGATGTCCACCGCGAGCACGTCCCCGTCGGGCACCGCCTCGAGGGCGCTCGCCGCAGGCTCGGCGCGCCAGGTGGGCTCCCACTGGTCGGGGCGCACGACGTCCAGCACCGGCATCGCCCCGCCCAGCATCAGCGTGACCGCCGCGGAAGCGGCCACGGCCGTGACCCGTATCCGTGCCACCGGGATCGGGGCGTCCCGCCGTGCCCAGGCGGTCGCCCGCCCGGTGCGACGGTCGCCGAGCGCATCGAGCATCGCTGCGAGCACGATCGGCATGAGCAGCGCGTCGTAGTGCCAGCCCCAGCTCCAGTAGAAGTCCACGGTGCCGGCGAAGCGCCAGGCCAGCGTGGGCAGCAGCAGGAGGATCAGCGGCGAGCGGGCGCCGATCACCCCGGCCGCGAGCAGCAGCATGAGCACCAGGATCCACTTCGCCGGTGGCCAGAGCACCTCCAGCGGTGACCCGAGGTTGTCGGTGTAGTCGTACTGCCCGGCGGTGTTCAGCAGCGGCAGGATCACGAAGGTGGACAGCAGGAACCAGCCCGCACCCCAGCCGGCCAGACCGATGCCCTCGGCCCGGTGGGCGCGATGGCGCAGAGCGATGAGCACTCCCAGCACCGCGACCGTGAGCCCGAGGTCCTCCTTGACCAGGACCAGGGGCGCCGCCCACAGGATCGCGGGGAGCACCCTCCCGCGCAGCAGCGCCGTCAGCGACAGGGCCAGCAGCGGCACGGCGAACGCGATCTCGTGGAACTGCACGGAGGCCGCGGCCTGCAGTCCGAAGGAGAACACATAGGCGCCGCCGGCGAGGGAGCCGAGAGCGGGGCCGAGCCGGTCGATCGCGAGCCGGGTCAGCGGGATCGCGGAGACCCCGAGCAGCAGGGCCTGGGTCCACAGCAGTGCCTCGCCCGACGGCCACACCCACCAGACCGGGGCGAGCAGGGCCAGGATCGGGTGGAAGTGATCCCCCAGCAGGTTCACGTCGTCGCCCTTGATGGGGACGATCGGTGCCCGCAGCTCGCCGTAGTCCCGGGCGAGCTGGGTGAAGATCCCCAGATCCCAGGACTTGGCCACGAGGTGGCGGAACTGCTGGGTGCCCTGCATCCCGTAGGCGAGGGACGCGATGACCGCGAGCAGGGTCGGGACCAGACGGCGCACGAGCGCCGTCGTCCGCGCTGCGGCGTCGGCCGGTTCCGACGCGCTCCCGGGACGGGCATGCGGAGGGGCCGCTGGCGCGGTCGTGTCGGCGGGGAGGTCCACGCTGCGAGGGTATACGCCGCCTCCCCGACGGGGCCGCTCGCGCGGGTGCGCTGGTCTCGTCTCCGTCACGGATTCCGCGGAGCGGGCCCGGATCACGCCCATCTGTGATGGAGTGCACAGTGGCGGTGTGCACCGGGACCCCGGGCGTGATGAGGCGCGGCACCCGCTTCATCCCGTCCCCCGGAGGAATGCCACGATGCACGTGAACCGTCCTGCCCTGCCCAGACCCAGAGGAGTGCTCGCGGCCACGGCCGGTGCGGCGCTCGTCGCCGGTCTCCTGGTGGCCCCGCCCGCACTCGCCGAGGGCGACTCCCCCGAGCCGCTCGGCACCGCGACCGAGCTCGGCGTCGAGGCGCCGACCCCGACCGACACGCTCGACGCGGCTGAGACCGCCGTGCCGGGACGCTGGCTCGTGGAGGTCGAGGGACAGCCCGTGCTGCGCGGCGGCAACTCGTCGCACAACACGCGCTCCCAGGAGCAGGTCCAGGAGCGTGCGCAGTCGGCCCAGATCGAGCTCGAGGTCGAGGAGACCTTCGTGTCGGGCTGGAACGGTATGAGCGTCGCGATGGAGGACGGCGACGTGGACCGGCTCCGTGCCGTCCAGGGCGTCACCGCCGTGTACCCCGTGCTCGAGGTCCCGATGCCCGATCCGATCGATGCCGAGCCGGACGACCGGGCCGGCAACGCCATGACCGGCGTCGACCAGATCCAGCAGGTCGACGGGCTCACCGGCGAGGGAGTCACCGTCGCGGTGATCGACTCCGGGATCGACTACAACAACCCTGATCTGGGCGGCTCCGGCGTGGACGACGAGCAGGCCGACTTCCCGAACGACCGGGTGGTGGGCGGCTACGACTTCGTGGGCGATGACTACGACTCCCGCACCGGAGAGGATCCCGTCCCGGACGAGTTCCCCGATGACTGCGGCGGCCACGGCTCCCACGTCGCCGGGATCATCGGCGCGGACGGCGAGGTGCTGGGCGCCGCCCCGGACGTCGACCTGATGTCCTATCGGGTGTTCGGCTGCGAGGGCTCCAGCAGCACCGACGTGATCCTCGGGGCGATGGAGCAGGCCGCGACCGACGGGGTGGACGTGGTGAACATGTCCCTCGGTGCGAGCTTCATGACCTGGCAGGACTACCCGACCGCGCAGCTCACCGACTCGCTCACCGCCCGCGGCATCACCGTCGTGATCTCCGCCGGCAACGAGGGCGCCGCCGGCACCTTCTCCAGCGGGGCTCCGGGCGTCGCCTCCAGTGCGATCACCGTCGCCTCCGTGGACAGCACGCAGGTGCGCTCACCCTTCGCGACCGCGGCAGGGTCGGAGATCGGATACTCAGAGGCCACCGGCGCTCCCACGACGCCGACCTCCGGCGAGCTCGCGCTGATCTCCGCGGGCGAGCCGGGCTCGGAGGCCGCTCAGGCCTGTGACCCGGCCGCCGTGACGCCTGCCGACGGCTCCGGCCAGGCCCTCCTGGTCGAGCGCGGGGTGTGCTCCTTCTACGAGAAGGCGCTGGCCGGGCAGGAGGCCGGCTACGACGCCGTGATCCTCTACGACAACGCCCCGGGCACGCTGAACCCCACGGTCGAGGGTGATCCCGCGATCACGATCCCGGTGGTCATGGCCGGTCAGGAGGACGGCCTCGCCCTGCAGAAGGCGCTCGCGGACGGCGACGTGACCTGGGCCTGGCAGGAGGGGACCATCGTGCTCGACAATCCCACTGCCGGCATGGTCTCCGACTTCTCCTCCTACGGCCTCACCGCCGAGCTGGAGCTCACCCCGGACATCGCCGCGCCGGGCGGGTCGATCTGGTCGACGCTCCCGCTCGAGCAGGGCGGGCACGGCACCAAGTCCGGCACCTCGATGGCGGCGCCGCATGTCGCCGGCGCTGCAGCGCTGATGCTGCAGGATTCCCCGGACCTCGCTCCGCTGGACGTGAAGACCGCGATGATGAACTCTGCGGACCCGCTGACCTGGTCGCTCTCCCCGGACGCCGGACTCCTCGAGCCGGTTCACCGTCAGGGCGCCGGACTGCTCGACATGGTCGGCGCCGTGCATTCCATGACCACGGTGGAGCAGCCCACGATCTCGCTGGGCGAAGGAGAGGACGGCCCCACGACCGTCACGCTCGAGGTCAGCAACGACTCCGAGACCGAGCAGACCTACCAGGTCGGTGTTCGGCACGGTGTGGCCACCGGGCCCACCACCACCGACCCGGAGTTCTACGACGCCGAAGGGATCGCCGAGCCGGCGGCGTCCGTCCTGACGGTCCCCGCCCACGGCACCTCGCAGCTCGACGTCACCCTCGGTGAGGACTTCGGCGAGGACGGCATCATCTACGGCGGCTGGATCACCCTGAGCGGCGCGGAGGACGACATGGTCGTCCCCTTCGCAGGGCTCTCGGGCGACTATCAGGCGCTGCCCGTGCTCGACGAGGCCGGCTTGGGGCTGCCCGCCCTCGGGGTCACCGACGGTGACGACGGCGTGCTGCTGGACCCGGAGGGGGGACACACCTACACGATGGAGGACGGTGACGTCCCGTACCTCGCGTACTTCCTGGCGTACCCGGCCGAGCGGCTCGAGATCCGTGCGTACGAGGTGCGTGCGGACGGCGCGCTGAAGATCGTGAACCCCTCCGTGGGCACGATCGAGGCGACAGATCACGTGGGTCGCAGCGAGGAGCCCGAGGTCTTCGCCTGGGACGGCAGCTTCGTGCTGAAGAACGAGAAGCCGCGCAGCGCGAAGAACGGGACGTACGTGCTCGAGGTGGCCGCCCTGCGACCGCTCGGTGACCCGGAGAACCCGGAGCACTGGGAGACCGTCAGGACGCCGCAGTTCTCGATCGACTACGCGAACCCGCGCCAGCCCGGTCAGCGCTGAGTTCCCTGACGGGCAGCGCTGGGCCACAGCGAGAGGGCGGCGGCACCATCACGGTGCCGCCGCCCTCCTCGTGCCCGCGCCCATCGCGCGGCGCCCCTCAGCGGGAGAGGATCCAGTTCATGTCGAGGCGCGCGAAGGTGATCGCCTCGTCCTCGGCCTCGTAGAGCAGACCGAACAGGCCGCGCCGGATCGGGATGATCACCGAGTACTGGCAGGCGCCGGACTGGAAGATCCGCTTGCGCTCCCAGGTGGCGCCGTCGTCGGTCGAGATCTCGACCGTGCCGTTGACGCGGTCGTCGGGCTCGTGGTCGGCATGGGAGAACAGCAGGATCCTGGACTTGCGTGATCCCGGGGCCGCGTCCGGGTACGCGCGCGTGATCTGCGCGTTGTTGCCCGGATCGACGAGGGACTCGTCGCGGTGCAGGCCCTCCCAGGTCTCGCCGCCGTCGTGGCTGAGGGCCACCCAGCGGCGACCGGTGCGCACGTTCTCCCGGGAGTTCATCATCAGCGTGCCGTCGGAGAGCTCGACGACCTTGTTCTCGTCCATCTCGGTGCCGACCGGCGTGCCCATCGTCCAGGTCTCGCCGTGGTCGTCGGAGTACAGCGAGTACGCCTTGACGTCCTCGCTGCCGTCGGCCTGGCGGAACCAGCCCGCGTACTGCTGCACCAGACGCCCGGCGTAGGGGCCGGTGCGCACCTGGATGCCCGCGCCCGAGGAGGCGAACGTGGCGCGGCAGTCCTCGGGCTTCACGATCGTGGTGAGGGAGCGGTACTCCCAGCTCTCCCCGTCGTCGTGGCTGGTCGCGACGGTGGCGCTGGCGATGTTGCGGTCCTCGTCGTCGTTGCCGTACTCGCTGTCCCACATGCCGACGTCCTTGGAGAAGACGCTGAAGCAGAAGATGGTGCCGGTCTCGCGATCGACCACGTAGGACGGGTCGCTGTAGCCGAGCTTCTCGCCGGGCTCGGTGGACTCCACGCCCGCGCGGATCACCGTCGGCTCCTCCCAGGTGCGTCCGTTGTCGCGGGAGCGGCGCTGCCAGAGGGAGTTCGGGGAGGGGGAGTCCCCGCCCACCGGCCGCTTGTCGTAGGCGGCGAGCAGGTCGCCGCTCGGGGCGACGGCCAGCGCCGGGATGCGGAAGTTCTGGACGCCGTGGTCGCCTGGTGCGGCGAGCACCTGCTCCTCGTAGAGGCCGTGCCGGCGGCCGTTCTCCTTCGCCGGGGGCAGGGCGAGGGCGCTCGCGCTCCCGGCTCCGAGTGCGGTGAGCCCGGCGGCGGCGCCGATCATGCTTCGTCGTGTCATGTCCATCTGGTGACTCCTTCGTCGGGGAGGGATCGTTCTGTCGGGTCAGGCGGTGGTCACGGCGTCGCGGAACCACGTGGTGATGCTCGTGGGGTGGGTGATCGCGGTGCCGACGACGACGGCGAACGCGCCGGCGGCGCGAGCGGCCGCGGCCTGGGCAGGGGAGTGCACGCGCCCTTCGGCGATCAGCACGCTCGTGGCGGGAAGACGAGCCGCGAGCTCGGTGAGGAGGTCGAGATCGGGGCCGTCGACCGGCGGGCGGCTGTCGGTGTAGCCGGCGAGGGTGGTGCCGATGAGGTCGATGCCGAGCTCGGCGGCGGCCAGGGCGCTGTCGACGTCGTCGCAGTCCGCCATGATCGGTCCGTCGAATCGTTCCCGCACGGTCGCGACGGTCTCGGCGAGGGTGCGGCCGTCGGGTCGGGGACGGCGGGTGCCGTCCAGAGCCAGGACGTCGGCCCCGGCGTCGATCACGGCGAGGCAGTGCTCGAGAGTGGGGGTGATGAACACGCCCTCGGCGCCGTCCTTCCAGATGCCGATGACGGGGACGTCGACGGTGCTCTTCACGGCGCGGATGTCCTCGAGGCCCTGGGCGCGCACCGCGGTGGCGCCGCCGCGCTGGACCGAGGCGGCGACCTGCGCCATGGTGCCGGGATCGCGCATCGGCTCACCGGGATAGGCCTGGCAGGAGACGATCAGCGTGCCCTCGAGCGGGGCGATCAGGGGATGCATGGGGAGCCTTTCGGGGGCGCGAGCAGGTCGTCGTGGGCACGGGCGGCGGCGCCGAGCAGGGCGGCATGGGCGCCGGCCTCGGCGGGGAGCACCGGGGTCGCGGCGACCACGTCCATCGCGTCGTGCGCGATGCCCTGGCGCACCGCGTCGCTCCAGGGGCCGTCCGCGTCGGAGACGCCGCCGGCCAGGGCGACCGCCGCCGCATCGAGCACGTTGAGCAGGCCGCCGATCACCCGGCCTGTGGCGAAGCCCGCGAGACGGTAGGCCTCGAGGGCGACGGGGTCTCCGTCATGGGCGGCACGTGCGAGGTCGTGGCCGTCTGCATACGCCGGACTCGTCGGGCCGACGTCGCCACGGCGCCGGTCGAGGCGATGCGATCCGTCGCTGCCGGTCGGACCCGTGCCGATCGCCTCCTCAGGGGTGACGGCCTCGGCGCGCAGGCGCCGGGCGAGCTGGACGATGCCCGGACCGGAGGCGAAGCCCTCGAGATGGCCGATCCGCCCGCACGGGCACGGCACCCCCTCGGCCTCCGGCACCGCGAGGTGGCCGACGTGCCCGGCGGCGCCCCGTGACCCCAGGACGGCGGAGCCGCCGAGGACGTGACAGCCGCCGATCCCGGTGCCCACGGCGATCAGCAGCAGGGAGGGGCGGTCGCGGCCCACGCCGAAGCGGGCCTCGCCGATCCCGTGCGCGTGCACGTCGTTCAGCACACTGACGGGCACTGCGAAGCGGGCGGCGAACGGCCCGTTGAGGTCGGTGCCCGCCCAGCCGGACAGGGACTCGGTGGCATGGGTGACGCGACCACGGGTCGCATCGATCACCCCGGCGGAGGAGATGCCGACGGCGGCGATGTCCGCGCCGTCCCGCACCGACTCGGCGAGGGCGAGAGCGGCCTCGAGGATCGCCGCACGTCCTTCCGTCGCGGGAGTGGCCACGGTGGCGACCCGCTCCACACGCGGTGGCCGTCCTGCAGGCGGCTTCCCCATCGGGCGCGCGACGGCGTCGACCGGACCCGCGCCGCTGACCAGGGCGGCACGGATCTTGGTGCCCCCGAGGTCGAGGGCGAGGACCGGGTCAGGCATGCGCGCCGCCCAGCAGACCCGTCTGCTCGAGGATGGTGCGGATCTTCCCCACGGCCTCGCCCTCGAGCGGCGACATCGGGGTGGAGACGTTGTTGGTCGCGATGATGCCGAGCTCCCGCAGCGCGGTCTTGAAGGCGCCGATGCCGGCGGCCGGGCCCACCTTGTCGGTGGGCTGGAAGACGATCTCGAACAGCGCGGCCAGGCGGTCCTGCTCCTGGCGCACCAGCGCCCAGTCCTCGGCCTGCGCGGCACGGTGCATGCGGGCGTAGCCGGCGGGGTCCACGTTGCCCAGGCCCGGCACGGAGCCGTCGGCGCCGGAGAGGTAGGCGCCGTCGACGACGACCTCGTGGCCGGTCAGCAGCGTCAGCGGGGATCCGGCGGCGCGGTTCGCGGCGGCCAGGCGGCGGAAGCCCACGTCATCTCCGCTGGAGTCCTTCACCCCGGTGATCACGCCGTCGCGGCCCAGCTGCAGGAGGTGCGCGGCGGAGAGCTTGGTGTGCACGCACACGGGGATGTCGTACGCCCAGATCGGGCCGTCGGCGGCGGCCGCGATCGTGCGGAAGTGGGTGTCGATCTCCTCGGGGCCGGTGATCGCGTAGAAGGGGGCGGTGACCACGTAGCCGTCCAGGCCGAAGCGCTCGGCTTCGCGCAGGTGGTGGAGGACACGGTCGGTCTGCATGTCGATCACACCGGCGATGACGGGCACCTGGCCCGCGACGAAGCCGGTCACGGCCTCGAGCACCTGCGCACGGCGGGCGTCGTCGGCGTAGGCGACCTCGCCGCTCGAGCCGAGCGCGAAGATCCCGTCGACCCCGCCCTCCAGGAGATGGGCCACCAGGCGCTCGAGGGAGACCATGTCGATCTCTCCCTCGGCGGTCAGCGGCGTGAGCAGCGGCGGGACGACGCCGGCGAGGCGAGCGGCCGAGGAGGCGGTGGTGGCGGGGGAGGACTGCGAGGTGGTCATGTCCGAGGTGCTCCTTCGAGAAGCGTGCGGTGAGCGGGAAATCAGGGGTGCGGGGGAATCGGTGGGACGAGAGGACGAGCGGGCGGGCCGCGCGGGTGCGGTCCGCCGCGCCGGCCTCACAGGAGGGACGGAGCGGCGGCGAGCAGCGTGCGGGTGTAGTCGTCCTGGGCGTCGGTGAAGATCCGTTCGGCGGTGTCGTGCTCGACGACCTTGCCGTGGTTCATCACGATGATCGAGTCGGAGACGAAGCGGACGGTGCTGATGTCGTGCGAGATGAACACCAGGCCCAGGCCGAGCTCCCGCTTCAGGTCCATGAGCAGGTTCAGCACCTGGGCGCGCACTGACACGTCCAGGGCGCTGGTGGGCTCGTCGGCGACGATGATCTGCGGCTCGAGCGCCAGGGCGCGGGCGATCGCCACGCGTTGCCGCTGCCCGCCGGAGATCTGTCGGGGCAGCACCTCGAGGGCGGATTGCGGAAGCCCCACCAGGTGCAGGAGGTCCTTCACCCGGGCGAGGCGCTCCTTCTCCGTGCCGACGCCGTGCACCCGCAGGGGATCCATGAGCGTCTCGCGCACCGGGAGGCGGGGGTTCAGCGCCGTGGCCGGGTCCTGGAAGACCACGGAGACCGTGCGGCCGAGCTCGCGACGGCGCTCGCGGGAGCGGCTGAAGGGACGTCCATCGAAGCGGACCGTCCCGCTGGTCACCGGCTGCAGGCCGGTCATCACGCGAGCCAGGGTCGACTTCCCCGATCCGGACTCGCCGACGATGCCGAGCACCTCCCCGCGACGCACGGACACGCTCACGCCGTCGACGGCGCGGATCGTGTCGGGGTGCAGCAGGCTGCCGGTGCGGAGCTTGTGCACGACGTGCACGTCGCGCAGCTCGATCGTGGGCACGTCACCGGCGGTCGGAGCGGCCGGTGTCCTCGGAGCCGTGGTCTCGGTCATCGCAGTTCTCCTTCGAGGGGTGCGGGGACGTCGCCGGTGCTGGCCACGAGGTGGCTGGGTCCGCCGACCTCCAGCAGGCGCGGCCGCACGGTGGGATCGGCCGACGGATCCAGCGAGCGCGGGGCGAAGCGGTCGCCCAGGGCGAAGTCGCGCGGTGAGGGGACGGTACCGGGGACCTGGTGCAGGCGCTGGGCGCCCGATTCGATCGACAGCACCGAGCCGAGCAGACCGCGGGTGTACTCGTGGCGGGGGTCGGTGAGCAGGTCGTGCTGATCGCCCTGCTCGATCACCTGCCCGGCGTACATGACGGTCACGCGGTGGGCGAGCTGCGAGACCAGGGCGAGATCGTGGCTGACGAACACCATCGCGAATCCCAGCTCCTCGCGCAGCGAGTTCAACAGATCCACGACCTGCTTCTGCACGGTGACGTCGAGAGCGGTGGTGGGCTCATCGGCGATCACCAGCTTCGGATCACGGGTCAGGGCCATCGCGATGAGCACGCGCTGGCGCTGGCCGCCGGAGAGCTCATGCGGGTAGGCGGCGAGCGTGCGCTGGGGATCCAGGCCCACCAGCTCGAGCAGGTCGGCCGCGCTGCGGGTGCCGCCACGGCGGGTCAGCTGCGCCAGCTGCGAGCGGATCAGCATCGAGGGGTTCAGGGAGCTCAGCGCGTCCTGGTAGATCATCGCGATCTCGTGGCCGCGCAGGGCGTTCATCTTCTTGGTGGGCAGCGAGAGCAGGTCGACGTCGCCCAGCATGATCTTCCCGCTGATCCGGGCGGTGCGGGGCAGCAGTCCCATGATTGCGAGGCTCGCGACGGACTTGCCCGAACCGGACTCGCCCACCAGGCCCATGGTCTCGCCGGGACGCACCTGGAAGGAGATGCCGTCGAGGATGTCGGTCTCGCCGTGGGCCTCCGGGAAGGCGACGTGCAGGTCCTGGACATCCAGCAGGGGCGGCGCGGAGGCATCGACCATCTCGCGCTCCGGGCGGGCGAGCTCGGCGGCGCGGAGCGCGGCGAGGGAGTCGTGCAGCAGACGCGTCGAGGTCTCGCGATCGGTCGCACCGAGCGCTGCGGGACGCTCGTCGGTCCCGGTTCCGGTCCAGGACTCGGTCCCGGTCCTGGACTCGGAACTCCCGTTGCCGTCCGCGTCGTCTGCGTCGTCTGCGTCGTCCGACGCCAGGGCCGGCGTCGCGGCGGCGGGCGTCGCCTGACCGGCCTGGGCGGCCTCCTCGGCGCCCACGTCGACCTTCGTGCGGATCCGCGGGCTGGCCATCGCATCCGTGAGGCCCTCGGAGAGGATGTTCAAGGAGAGCACGGTGAGCAGGATGGCGAGGCCGGGGAAGAACGTCGGCCACCAGTAGCCCGCCAGCAGCAGCTGCTTGCCCTGGGAGAGGATGTTGCCCCAGGACGGGGCAGGAGGCTGCACGCCCGCGTTGATGAAGGACAGCGAGGCCTCCAGCACGATGGCGTCGGCGACCAGGACGGTCGCGAACACCATGATCGGGGCGATGCAGTTGCGGGCCACGTGCTTGACCAGGATCCACGGGGTGGAGGCACCCATGACCTGCGAGGCCGCCACATAGTCCTCCCCGAACTGGGAGAGCACGTTGGCGCGCACCACCCGGGCCAGCTGCGGCACGTACAGGAAGCCGATCGCGAAGATCAGCACCGGCAGCGAGGTGCCGAACACGGCGACGAACACGGCGGCCAGGGCGATGCCCGGGAACGACATGACCACGTCGAGGGCCCGCATGAGGATCTCGGAGGGGAGCTTCGCAGCGGTGGCGGCGAAGGAGCCCAGCACAGCGGCGGCGGCCAGGGCGGCGGCGGTCGCGGCCAGACCGATCAGCAGCGAGGAGCGGGCGCCGTGGGCGACGCGCGAGAAGATGTCGCGCCCGATGGAGTCGGTGCCCATCCAGTGGTCGGCGCTGGGAGGCTGCACGGGGGTGCCGGTCGCGAGCGGACCGTGCGGGGCGATCAGTGGGGCGAAGACCGCCAGCAGTGTGAGCAGCACCAGGAACAGCACGGCGATGCGGCTGGGCAGGGGGAGGGCGGTGAAGGGGGCCAGGGGTCGGCCGCTGAGGGACTGGAGGCGGGCTCCGAGCTTCGGTCGCATGTCAGATGCTCCTGATGCGGGGGTTGACGACGACGTACAGGAGGTCCACGGCGATGTTCACGAGGATGAAGGCGATCGCGACCACGAGGGTCACGCCCTGCACGAGGAACACGTCGTTGCGGGTGACGCCGTCGAGGATGAGCTGGCCCATGGCCTGGATGTTGAAGATGATCTCGATGACCACGGCGCCGCCCATGAGGTAGCCGACGCGCAGGCCGAGCACGGTGATCGGGGTGATCAGCGCATTGCGCAGCACGTTGCGGCTCACCACGATCGGGTACGGGATGCCGGCGCCGATGGCGGTGCGCACGTAGTCCCGGTCGAGCTCCTCGACCATCGCGGTGCGGACCACTCGGGTGAGCGATCCGGCGACGGGGATGCCCAGCGCCAGCGCGGGCAGGGCGATGTTGTTCAGGTAGACGCCGGGATCCTCGAAGAACCCGACCCAGCCGGAGACCAGCGAGGGGAAGAGGTACCAGCCGCCGGGGATGTCCCCGAGCCACTGGATCAGCAGCAGCGCGAGCCAGAAGGAGGGCGTGGCGAGGGAGGCCACGGAGAACACGCGGATCGCCTGATCCACCCAGCGGTCACGGAAGAGAGCGGCGAGCACACCGAGCACGGCCGCGAGCACGATCGCGATCACCAGACCCAGGAAGGTCAGCTGCAGCGTGATCGGCAGGGCCTTGGCGACGATCTCGGTGACCGGGGTGTTGCCGGTCGTGGTGCCGAGATCACCGCGGAACAGACCGCCGAGGAAGGAGAAGTAGCGCTCCATGAGCGGGTCGTTCAGGCCGTTGGCCTCGCGGTACAGCTCAAGAGCCTCCGGCGAGGCGGATTCACCGAGCGCACGGCGCGCGGGATCCTGGGGCGAGAGCGACATGATGACGAACACCAGCAGGGTGACGCCGAGGATCATGAGCGGAAGCGCGACGAGGCGCCGCCCGATGAGTCGGACGAATTGGGACACGAGGCCCTCCGGGGGTCGATCAGTGGGTCAGGAAAAGGGCCGACGGGGCCCGCGGGAGCCGACGGGGCGGGACGGATCCGTTCCGTCCCGCCCCGAGCGGGTCACTCCGCCGTCGTGGAGGCGACGTCGATGAAGCTCAGGCCCGTGAGCGAGATCGGCTGGAAGTCCACCAGCGTGGTGGGGTCCCAGGCCGTCGGGGCGTCGCGGTGGAAGAGCGGGTACAGCGGGACCTCCTCGGAGAGCAGGTCGAAGAGCTGTCCCCAGACCTGCTCCTGCTCGTCTTCGTCGACGGTCTCCAGGCCCTGGGTGAGCAGCTCCTGCACCTCGTCGTAGGAGTCCTGGCCCTTCCAGTGCATACGACCGTCGGTCCAGACGTCGGCGCCGTACCACCAGCGCAGCAGCAGGTCGGGGTCGTTGCCGAACACCGAGGGGTCGCCGGGGGCGACCATCACGTCGTATGCGTCGGGATCCCCGTCCACCGTGTTGTAGGCGTCGGCCGACTGCTTCTGCTCGAAGGACACGTCGATGCCGACCGCGGTGAGCGACTCCTGGATGATCGGGGTGCACTGCTGGACCCAGTCGTGATCGGTGACCAGCATGCGCAGGGAGGTCAGGCCCGTCTCCTCGAACAGGGCCTTGGCCTTGTCGGCGTCCAGGGAGTAGACCGTGGAGGCTTCCTTGTAGTTCGGGTGGTCCTTCTGCACGAAGCAGCTGGCGGGTTCCGCCTGGCCGCTGACACCGGTCTCGATGACCTTGTCCATGTCGATGGCGTAGAGGAACGCCTGACGGTTCCTCAGGTCATGGAAGGGGTTGTCCTCGGAGTTGTTGAACATCGCGAACAGCAGGCCGAAACCGCCGACGGACTCGACCTTCCCGCTGGAGTCCAGCTGGTCGATCGAGAGGTAGGGGACGGAGTCGATGGCCTGCACGGTGCCGGACTGGATGGCGTTCGTGCGGGTCGAGGCGTCCGGGATGATCTCCCAGCTCATGGTCTTGGCCTGGGCGGGCATCTGGCCGGTGTAGTCGTCGAACCGTTCGAACTCGATGACCTTGGAGGCGGCGCCGTTGTCGGTCATCTTCCAGGGGCCCGAGCCGATCGGGTCGGAGTCGAAGGCCTTGGGGTCCGCCTCGACGGCCTCCTTCGGCACGATCTTCACCGTCGAGAGCCGATCGCCGAACACGGCGGTGGGAGTGGAAAGGGTGAAGGTGATGGTGGTGTCGTCCTTCGCGTCGACCGCCTCGATGAAGGGGATGAACTGCGCATACAGCGACGCGTTCTCCGGGTCCATGACCCGCTCGAAGGAGAAGACGACGTCGTCCGCGGTCACGGGGGAGCCGTCGTGGAAGGTGGCGCCGTCCCGCAGCGTCACGTCCACCGAGGTGGACTCGGCGGCGGGGATCTCGGTGGCCAGTGCCGGATAGGCCTCGCGGGTCACGGGATGCAGCTCGGTGAGGCCCTCGAGGGTGTGCCAGTTGACGGCGACCGTCAGCGCGGCCGAGGTGGTCATCGGGTCGTACCCGTTGGTGCCGAGCTCATAGCTGATGGCAGCGCTGAGATGGCCGTCCGGATCCGCGTCGCCGGCAGGAGCGCCGCCGCCGTCGGATCCGGCGTTGCCGCCGGCGTTTTTCGGGGCGCAGGCGCCGATGCCGGCCACGACACCCGCGGCGCCGGCGAGGGCGGCGGAGCCGCGGAGGAAGCTGCGCCGGCCGAGTCGATCGACGTGATTGATGATCACCGTTGATGCATCCCTTCAAGGAGTGGTCCCGGCGCGTGCGGCGTCGGGTTCGGGGGAACGCCGTCCTCGCAGTCCGACGACAATCGCCACCCTGCGAAGATCAGACGTATGATGTCTGATGACCGGGACAGTACAGGAAGAGATCACTGATCGCCACCACGATTCCGGGATTCGATACGCAGCAGTGACCATCCGGGCCGACCTGCGGCCGCAGGGTCCGGCACGGCATGATGGAGCAGACGTCACAGAGGTGACGCTGCGCCGGGGGAGGAGACGACATGGTTCGCACCAAGGGGGCCGGCAACGGCACCGTCGAGCGCATCCAGGATCTGATCCTGGCCGAGGGGCTGGTGCCGGGAGACCCGATGCCCACGGAGACCGCGCTGTGCGAACGGCTCGAGATCTCGCGCTCCTCGGTGCGCGAGGCCATGCGCACCCTCGCGTCGCTGGACATCGTGGAGGTGCGCCACGGGCACGGGACCTTCGTGGGCCAGCTGTCCCTCGCGCCGCTGGTCGACGGGCTGCTGTTCCGTGCCCGGCTCGATGACGGCAACGACCTGCGGGCACTGCGCGAAGTGGTCGAGCTGCGCATCGCGCTGGATCTCTCGGTGGCCGATCAGCTCGTGGAGATCTACCGCGGCTCCGTGAACCCCGAGCTCGAGAGCCACGTGGCCGAGATGCGAGAGCTCGCCGGGCGCCGCCAGCCGTTCCCGGAGGCCGACGCGGCGTTCCACAACGCCCTGTTCTCGCGCCTGCCCAACAGCCTGCTGCGCCAGCTCGCCCAGGCCTTCTGGGAGATCCATACGACGGCGGTGCCGATGCTGAACATCGCCCAGGCGGACGACATCCTGGTCACCGTCGATGCGCACCAGGCCATGCTCACCGCCCTCGAGGCCGGCGACGCGGACGCATATCGCGAGGCGGTGGTCGAGCACTATCGACCGCTGGGACGCACGCTGGACGCCGCCGGTCGCGCCGAGACCGGTGCCGTCAGGGCCTGATCCCCGGACCGGAGCCTCCTGGCCCGCTCCGCGCGGGCGAGGTCCAGGACGATGCGGCCACCGATGACCGCGCGCTCGGAGGGATACCGTGGTGGCATGAACGATGCGGATGAGACCGGCCGACTTGCTGCACTGGACATCTTCCTGCCCTCGCCGCCACCCGATGTCCAGCAGCAGGAGTCCTTCCTCGACGAGGCCGCTGCGCTCGCCGTGGCCGGCCACCCCATCACCGTCTACCTGCAGGACGAGGATGCCTGGGCCTTCGAGCAGTGCGAGCCGGTGCGAGCTCTGCTCGACTCCGCCGGGGAGGGCGCCCTCCCGGTGACCCTGCTGGGCCTGGACATCGTGGTCACGGCCGTCTATCCGACCACGGAGCAGATGCAGCGCTTCGCCGAGGCGGGCAACGAGGCTCGTGCGCCCCGCTCGGCGGCCGCCGCGGCCTGCGGGCCGGGCGGAGCCCCGATGCCGCGAGAGGCGGGCGGCTTCGCGGCCCAGCTCATGGGCGCCGCCCCCGCTCCGGCGCGCCCTGAAGGGGGCCCGGACATCGGGTCGCGACGGAACCTCATGGGTAGGGACGTCGGAGACGGTCTTCCGAGGGCGACCGGCTCGGAGACGACGTCCGACTGCTCCTGCGGGGCCTGATCCGGCGGGGCGTCGCGCGTCCTCAGCTGCTCGTCACTGCGCGTCGGTCATCACTGCTCGACGCACGCTCTCGCGGAGCAGCGCTCGGCGGGAGTCATGGACTTCGACCGGTTCCTCCGAGGTCGCGGCATAGACATTGCTGACCGGCGACCAGGCCATGGACATGCCGATGACCAGTGCCATGATGTCGAACGGCTCGCCGGCGCGCACCAGCCCCGCCCCCTGGGCGTCGGCGATGAAGCGCAGTTTCCGATCATCCAGCCTGTCCGGCTCGTCCACGAGGTGCCCTGCGGGGCGGCGTTCGAGGCGAGCCCATGTGGCCAGGCGGATGAGCGACGGGTGTTCCAGGTACTCGTCGTACAGGCGCACCGCCCAGTCCGGGAGGTCCGAGGAGTCGATCGGCACGACGTCCACGATCCGCTCCAGGGAGGCCCCGAAGATCGCATCGAACAGGCCCTCCTTGTTCCCGAAGTAGTCGTAGAGCTGTGCCTTGTTGGTGCGGGCGGCCGCCACGATGCGCTCCACCCGCGCCCCGGCGATGCCGTGCTGGGCGAACTCCTCCGTCGCGGCGTCGATGATGCGCTGCCGGGTCGCCGCGCCCCGCGCGGTCAGCTCCTTCTTCGTCATGGCCCCACTGTATTCAACAGAACGGTTTGTTTGCCGTGGTGGGTGAAGAGGCGCATACTGAACCAGACCGAACAGTCTGTTGTAAGGAGCGATGATGCGAAGCACTCATGCATGGGCGGCGTACGGATCGACGGTGGCGCCCTCCACCACGCTGCACAGGACCCTGGTCGAACGTCGTGACCTGCGGGCCGACGACATCGCAGTGCGCGTCGACTACTGCGGTGTCTGTCATAGCGACCTCCATGCGCTCCACGAGCACGGGGCGGGCGGCGGTGACGGCTCCGAGGGGCCGCTGGTGCCGGGGCACGAGTTCACCGGCGTCGTGACGGAGATCGGTCCCGAGGTGCGCAGGTTCCGGGTCGGGGATGCCGTCGCGGTCGGCAACATCGTCGACGCGTGCCTGGTCTGCGACATGTGCACCGCGGGCCAGGAGAACTTCTGCCGGGAGTTCCCCACGCTCACCTACGGGGGAGTGGATCGCCGCGACGGGACGCCGACCCTCGGTGCCTTCGCGCGCGAGTACGTCGTGCGCGAGGACTTCGCCCATCGTCTGCCGGAGGGGCTGGACCCGGCGGCCGCCGCCCCGCTGCTGTGCGCGGGGATCACCGTGTGGGAACCGCTGCGGGCGCTCGCTGTCGGGCCCGGAACGCGCGTCGCCGTGGTGGGTCTGGGCGGGCTGGGGCACCTCGCCGTGAAGCTGGCCGTGGCGCTCGGCGCCGAGACCACCGTCATCAGCCGCTCCGCGGGCAAGTCCGAGGACGCGCGGCGGCTCGGAGCCGCAGATCTCCTGGTCTCCGGTGACCCGCGGGCCATGGCCTCGTCGCAGGGACGGTTCGACGTCATCCTCGACACCGTGGCCGTCGCCCACGACCTCGCACCGTTCCTCGACCTGCTCGCACTCGACGGCGCCCTGGCGCAGCTCGGGCACCTCGGCCCCGTCACCATCGAGACCACGGACCTGCTGATGGGTCGCAAGAAGTTCACGTCGGGCGGCAGCGGGGGAATGGAGCAGACCGCGCAGCTCCTCGAATTCTGCGCGCACCACGACGTGGTCGCCGACGTCGAGGTGCTGCCGTCCGCGCAGGTCGAGGTGGCACTGGAGCGGCTCGCCCGTGGCGATGTCCGCTACCGGTTCGTGCTGGACCTGTCGGATCTCGACGGCCCGGGCTGAGCACTCGGGTGTCGCCGCCGCTCAGGTGAGCGAGCAGGCCACGCCGTTGAATCCGTGGTTGCAGTAGCCGTTCGGAACCTTCGCGAGGTACTGCTGGTGCTCGGCCTCGGCCGTGTAGTAGATGCCGTTCCCGGCCTTGGCCAGCGGCGTCAGCTCGGTGGTGATGCTGCCGCGGCCGGCCTCGTCGAGCGCGCGCTGGTAGCGGTGGGCGGAGTCGCGCACCACCTCGCCCTGGGCCTCGGACGTCCAGTACACGGCGCTGCGGTACTCGGTGCCCACGTCATTGCCCTGGCGGTTCGCGGTGGTGGGATCGTGCTGCTCCCAGAACGAGGTGAGCAGGGCGCGCAGCGTCTCGTGGCCACCGGTGTAGATGACCCGCACGGCCTCGGCGTGCCCGGTCTTCGCGGAGAAGACCTCTTCGTAGGTGGGGTGCGGCGTATATCCGCCAGCGTACCCGGAGGAGGTGGTGTGCACCCCCGGGGTCTGCCAGGCGATGCGCTCGATCCCCCAGAAGCAGCCGCCGGCCAGGATGATCTCCTCGGCTTCGACCGGCCACGGGCGCGGCTCGACCGGGGAGTCAGGGCCGAGCATGTCGGTGCCCAGCACGAGGTGCTCGCGCGCGAGGGGGTAGGGGTACTGGTCCCGGCCTGGGAGGGCGGCCTCCGGCGTGACCATGTCCTTCTTGTGCCCGTACAGGAGATCCATCATCTGCCACATGGGGATCACGCTAGTCCTGCGTGCGCTGCCGGGGCAGTGGCCAGGGAGGCTTCTCACGCGCCGCTCGGGTGGGGAATAGGCGCGAGTCGCCGCATGGGCCCGACGGAGCGGTGTGGACACGGCCGGGTTATCCACAACCGGAGGCGACCCGCAGCGGGGGAGGCGGGATGCCGCTAGTGTCACGGTGATCCATTGCACAGCTGGAAGGTTCCCGCATGTCCCGACGACTGCTCGCCGCCGTGGCCGCCGCCGCTCTCACGTGCGGGATCTCCGCCTGCACCGAAGGGCAGGAGAGCGCCCGGACCGATCCGCCGGCCGATGTCGTCGCCGACGCCCCGAGCGACGGCGGCGGCGAGTCGCCGGTCAGTGATGGCGGCGGGGACACCGAGGGAGCCGACGCCGCTGACGGCTCGACGAGCGCCGCGGCCGACCTCCCAGCTCCCGATCCTGCTGACTTCCCGGGCATGGACGAAAACACACCTGAGGGTGCTGAGCAGGCAGTGCGATTCTTCTTTGCGAATGTTTATTGGGGGTACCAGGTGGGCGACCCATCCGGGATCTCAAATAGGTATTCGGAAAAATGTGAGGCATGCGTTGAGTTTGAAGATCGTCTGAGCGCTATTCCTGGTGACGGTGCGTGGGGGGAAGTCGAAGTGAAGGAAGTCGGCGTAATCCATGAAGGGTCAGCCAACTTTGATATCGAAGTAGGTTACATGTATAAAGTTGGCAAGCATGCTGAGCCGAGCGTCGATGGCGGTACTTTTGTTAGCGTCGAAGAGGCGGGTTATACCGCCGCCGTTGGGCTCGACTGGGAGGGCGATAATTGGATTATCGGGGGTATGACTTTTGGGCGTTCACACAGCGATGGGTGACGTAAGGGTTGCCGGCCCACTGTCCTCACGAGTGGCGGCCGTGCTCGTCTTAGTGTTTTTGTTGGCGCTCTCGTTTCAAGTGTCAGCGAATTCCGATGGTGTTGACGGTGTCACATATTTCGACGGAGGTGTCGGGGTTGCGCCGTCGGTTAAGGATGACGGCGTGAGGCTGGATATTAGCTCAATTGAAGAGCAAATTGAGGGCGGTAATGGTGGGTCGTCGCAATCTACTTCTAAGGTAAAGAATGACGATTCTGGCGGCAGTAGTAATGCTGCTCCCCAAGTGATTTCACGCGAGCTGGGCGTGAACAGCGAGTACGACTGTCTCGATCTGTACCCGGGTGCTGACGCTGGCGGGGATGCCACCGGCTGTTCGGGAACGACTAACGCGTGTGCGGCTGCCAACCTCCTCAATATCCTGTCGGGCGAGGGTGAGGGATACGTCAGTACGGAGACCGTCAGGGTCAGTGCCGATCAGTCCAGTGAGGAGCTGCTCGGGTTCGACTGCAGGGCGCGCGGAGGCGCCCCGGAAGCGGGTGGAGGGGAAGCTGCTGAACCAGTGGTGATCACGGTGTCGTTGAGCGACTTTCAGGCGATGCCGGTGGAACCGCTGGTGGCCAGTGCTGGGCCGGAGGACGGCTGGCTGCCGGTGCACATGGTCAATGTGCTCCATACCGACGACGAGATGCAGTCACTGGCGACCGAGGTGCTCGGGGTGCCGGTGGAAGTGCGAGCGGTTCCTGTCTCGTTCCACTGGGACCTCGGGGACGGCAGCACGATCACGACGTCAACGGCGGGCGCCCCGTATCCGTCGGAGGAGATCACGGCGGAGTACGCGTTCGAAGGGTGGTACGACGTCACCCTGACCACGACGTTCAGCGGGCAGTTCTCCGTGGCGGGAGGTGAGTGGCAGGACATCGACGGCACGATCGAGGTGGCGTCGGATCCGGTCCCGATCTACTCGAAATCGCTCGAATCCCGGCTCGTGGACGGCGCGGTGCCGGTGGACGAGGAGGGCGACCCGTGGGTGCCCGAGCGCACCGCGGAGACCGAGGGCCCGCAGGACCCCGACGCCACGCATCGCGAGATCTGAGGCCGCTGCGCAGGGGAAACAGTGGGCCATGGAGGGGGACTGACCGCAGCCGCCGGTGCTCGAATGCAGCTCCGCCCCCGACCGGCCAGGGCGGGCGTCATCGAGTACGGGGCAGCACCAGCAGGAACAGTGAGATCACGGCGGCGATGCCCACGACGAGCATCCACGGCCCGAGTCGTATCCCGGACAGCGCCATCACCACGAGAGCCGCGATCAGGCTGAGGGCGAGCACCGGGAGCATCGCGCGCAGGGCGAGACGCCAGGCGGAGCCCTCGAACACCCCGTGCGCCGGAATGGTGGCGGCGAGCGCGAAGGCCGCGTGCGAGACCAGCATGGCTGCCCCGACCCCGAGAGCCTGCAGTGCTGAGACCTCGGACTGACTCAGCAGGGCGAGAATGATGAGCAGCGGGCTCGCCACGCCGATATCGGTATCCGGGCGGAACACCTGGATGAGCAGTGCGCACAGAGCGAGAGTCGAGACCAATCCGGCGAGGAAGTTCGCGAACATTCCCGTCGGCAGTGCGCCGAACAGGGCGAGGACCATCGCGGCGACACCGATCAGTCGGAGGATCCACTGAGTGCGGCTCACCTTCTGCAGGTCCAGGAGAAGGTTCGCGATCGGATCCACGAGAGCTGACAGACGCATCAGGACCTCCTCATCCGCGGGGCGGAACGAGCAACGGACAGCGACTGCAGCACGGGCGCGAGCGAGGAGGGGCCCTCCCATGCGGTCACCGGCACCCCGGCCTCGCGCAGCTCCCGCACCGTGGTTCTGCGCAGGAGGCGGCGGGTCGCCCAGGCCTCGGGCCAGAAGCGGTCCGAGATTCGTCCGTCGCGGCGCAGGGGCTTCCCCTGCAGCACGGAGACGTCGCCGATGCTGGGAGGCAGCGTGTCCACCACGATCACGTCGGCCCCGTGCGCCACCATCTCGCCGATCTGGGTGATCACCTCAGGGTGCAGCAGCGGGCTGCACACCACGGTGAGGGTGCCCGGGCGCACCCCACGCAGGCGCCGCATGGGGCGGGTCTGCTGGTCATCCCTGCTGGCGCGGGCCAGGGCGTCGGTGAGCACACGCAGCTGGCGCGGCCCGGTGCCGGCGCGGACGGGCCCGATGAGATGCCCGATGTCGAACACCGAGACCCGGTCCCCGGCCGTGAGGTAGTGGCGAGCCACCGCAGAGGTCGCGCGGATCGTCATGTCCAAGCTGGTGGGGGCATCGTCATCGGCCCAGGGCGCGGGGGCGACGTCCGAGATGGTGTCGGTGACGATCAGGACCTCGGTGTCCTGCTCCGTGAACGTCGCATTCGTGTGGAGCTCACCGGTGCGCTGGGAGACTCGCCAGTTGATCCGGTGGAGTCGATCGCCGGGACGGAACGCACGCACCTCGGACAGCGCGGTGCCGTCGCCGCGGCGCCGCGAGAGATGCACTCCGCTCACGCCGATCGGCGTGGGAACCTCGATCGGGGCATCGAGCACCGTGGAGGACGGCACCACTCGCACGTCCAACGGGGGCAGCTGCTCCTGGGCGCGGAAGGCGCCGAGGGGGTCCGTGACGAGCACGTGCACCGGTCCCACGTGCACCCGCCCCCACCGCTGCGCGCTCAGCCGCAGCCGCACCGAGGCGTCCCCGGCGGCCGCGCCGTAGCGCGGTGCGAAATCGGCATGCGGCGCGAGCGGGACGGTGGCCGCAAGGAGCGTGTCGGGCGCGGAGGTGACCGTCACCGAGGTGGATGCGCCCTCCTCGATGGTGCGTCTGCCTGCGTGGATCCAGGGCAGGGGGATGCCGAGCTCCTCGCCGCGCCTCACACGGCGAGCAACAGCCACCAGTGCCCAGGCCAGCAGGGGGAGTCCCGCCAGGATCAGCACGGGCTTCCCGGCGAGCACGGCGAGGGTGATCGCTGCGCAGCCCACCACGGCAGCGCGGAGGAGCGCCGCGGTCGGTCGCGTCCGGACCAGCGGTCGCTCGGCAGCAGGCTCCGCCGTCGCGGGAGTGGCTGTCACGCCGGATGACCCGCCGTCGCCTGCCCGGCGGGCTCCGCCGCGGCGGGCACCGCCACCTGCCCCAGCACCGACTCCACGACGCCGGCGCCGGTCGCATTCTGCAGCCACAGCTCGGGCTTCACCGTGACCCGGTGGTCGAGCGCCGGATGGGCGAGCGCCTTGACGTCCTCGGGCACCACATAGCTGCGGCCCCGGATCACCGCGAGCGCGCGGGCACAGGTGATCAGCGCGAGGGTGCCGCGCGGCGAGGCGCCGACGAGGGAATGCTGGTGCTCTCGAGTGGCGGCGACCAGCTCCACGGCGTAATGGCCCACGGAGTCCTCGACGTGCACGTCCTCGACCGCGGACTGCACGGCCAGCAGACCTTCGGCGTCGAGGACCTCGGGCACGACCTGCTCCTCACGACGACGGTCGATGCGTCGCGCGACCACATCCCACTCCTGCTCGGCGGTGGGGTAGCCGAAGGACAGCCGCAGCAGGAAGCGGTCCAGCTGCGCCTCGGGCAACGGGTAGGTGCCCTCGTGCTCGACGGGGTTGGCGGTGGCGAGCACGTGGAAGGGCTGGGGGAGCTTGCGCGTGGTGCCCTCGACGGAGACCTGCCGCTCCTGCATCGCCTCGAGCAGGGCGGACTGCGTCTTGGGCGGCGTGCGGTTGATCTCGTCGGCGAGCAGCAGACCGGTGAAGACGGGCCCGGGACGGAAGACGAACTCGCCGGTGCGCTGGTCGAAGACCTCGGCGCCGGTGAGGTCCGCGGGGAGCAGGTCGGGGGTGAACTGCGCGCGGGTGAAGGGGAGCCCGAGGGCCTGTGCGAAGGAGCGCGCCGCGAGGGTCTTCCCGAGCCCGGGCAGGTCCTCGAGCAGCACATGACCGCCGGCGAGGATGCCGGTGAGGACCATCTCGAGGGAGCTGCGCTTTCCGACCACGGCAGTCTCGACGGCGTCGAGGACCGCCGCGGTGAGGGCGGTCGCCTCGCTCAGGGGAATGGGGCTGGGATGGTTCATCGGTCCCTCTCCTCGCCGGTGGCGAGCTCTCGTAGATAGCGGTGCAGAGTGCGGCGGTCGATCGGGCCGACGGGATGGTTCTCCGCATCGGGGTGGCGGGCCTCTGCGATGAGGTGGCGCAGTCCGTCGCTGAGCGGCGCTGCCGCGGGGTCCGTCGCACGTTCGTCGGCGATGTCCCCCAGGGTGCGGGCGAGCCCCCGGGAGGTCATCCGGCGGGAGGGCTGCGCGCCGTGGATCAGGTCCTCGAGCCGGCGCACGCGCATGTCCCGCGCGTGGGGGAGGGCGTAATCGGCATCGAGATCGACCCGGGGGGCGTCGACGTCGTCGGCTCGCGGCGGCGCGTCATGCAGCGCCCACCATGCGGCGCCGATCACCAGGCCTGCAGCGATCGGTCCCGGCAGGGGGATGAGCAGGTCGAACACTGCGCACACGCCCACTCCGGTGAGCGCCATGGCGACGCCTGCGCCGAGGCGCCACAGCAGCGGGAGCAGCTCGTTCCTCAGGTCGTCGCTCATCGGGGTCCTCCGGCCGATTCGCGGTCCAGGCCCGTCGTGAGGTGATCCAGGAGGTCCAGCGCCTCGTCACGGTCCGGCTCGCCGAGCGGCTCGGGGTCGAAGAGCGCCCTGCGGTACAGGTGGGCGAGCCGGTCCAGGGAGCCACGATCCAGGTCGAGGGTGCCGAGCACCTCGACGACGAACTCGAGCGTGGTGCGCGAGGGGTGGCGCGTCACCCCGGCCTCGGCGATGGCGCGCTCCAGGGCGAGCCAGGCGGCGATCACCGCGTCGTGCGCGTTGACCACCGTGGACAGATGCGAGCGGGCGTCGTCCAGGGCTGCGCGTGCCTGCTGCGCCGTGAGCTCCTCCTCGGCGGGCTCCGCAGCGAGCGGCGGGGCGGGTCGCGCGAGTCGGCGCATGCGGATCACCAGCCAGAGCGCGAGGCCCGCCAGCGCCGTCC
This sequence comes from Brachybacterium sp. JB7, assembly GCF_003335205.1. Classification (NCBI taxonomy): domain Bacteria; kingdom Bacillati; phylum Actinomycetota; class Actinomycetes; order Micrococcales; family Dermabacteraceae; genus Brachybacterium; species Brachybacterium sp. JB7. The sequence continues at coordinate 47,672 of NZ_QPGN01000009.1, forward strand.
CGGTGACGATCAGCAGGATCAGCGGCAGGTGACCGGACCCTCCGGAGCGAGGCTCCGGAGGCTGCTGCAGATCGGTGGGCAGCTCGAAGTCCGGCTGGGACGGGGGCGGCTCCGCCTCCTCCTCGCCCATCTCCAGGGTGCTGCCCACGAAGGTGGCACCGGGACCCCGGTCAGCGGCCGCTCCGAGAGTGGCGAGCCCGATCGCGCCGAGGGCGACCAGGAGCAGCACGACAGCCACCCATCGACGCTGCGCATGCACAGCGTCGTCGCCGGGTGGTGCTGCCGAGGTCGCCGCGGGGGTCTCCGAGATGGTCAGGAGCCCCCTCGGGTCGACGGCGCGGGCGCGCCGTGGGGCGAGGCGATGATGATCGACTGCTCGCCGGCGATGCGGGTGAGCACGAGCGTGGCGGACTCGTCGCCGAAGCGGCGCGGGCGCAACTTGCGCCGCAGCTCCTCGGGCTCCACCGCCGTGCCGCGCTTCTTGATCTCGAGCACGCCGAGGCGGTGCTCGCGGAGATAGGAGGAGAGACGCTTGAGCCCGAAGGGCATCACGTCCCGCACCGAGTAGCCGCGGGCGAAAGGCGTGTCCACGCGTCGATCGCCGGTGAGGTAGGCGATGGTCTCATCGAGCGTGTGCGCCTCCAGGTCCTCGGCGAGGCGGCCGATCAGACCTGCGCGGATGATCGCCCCGTCGGGCTCGTACAGATGGTCGCCGACGGGGCCGGCCGACGGATCGGCGACGGCGTCGAACCCGCGATCCAGACGGTGGGCGCCGGAACGATCGATGAGCACTGCCGAGGAGTGCACGCCCTCCCTGGCCAGCGGACCGAACCACGCAGTGGCCTCGAGCACCTGCCCGTGGAAGGACGTCCACTGGGTCTCGATGCCTGCCGGGAGCGCGGCACGGTCGATGCCGGGACCGAGCTTCGCACCGAGGGGGCCGGGGTCGCCGTCCTGGCCGAGCCGACGTGAGAGCTCGAGCACGGCGGACAGCGGCGGCTCGTACTCCTCGGGGTCGTGCAGACGGCGGGTCCTGCCGCGGGAGGGGGCGCGGCGCGCCGGGTCCAGCCAGATGCCCTCGGCCGCTGCGGGATCGTGGTCCTCGGCCCGGCCGAGATGCACCGTGGTGCTGGGGAAGGGGCGCAGGTTCACGGTGGCGACGGCGACCGCCAGCGGATCGCGGTCCACGGCTTGGACCTCCATGCCCAGACCGGCCAGGGCCATCGCGTCCCCGCCGATGCCGCAGCCGAGGTCGGCGACCGAGGCGACGCCCGCCCGCTGGAAGCGCTCGGCGTGCATCGCGGCGATCGGCAGCCGGGTGGCCTGCTCGAGGCCGTGCGGGGTGAAGAGCATCGAGCAGGCGAACTCCCCGAACTTGTCGGCCGCCCTGGCCCGCAGTCGGGCCTGGGTCATCACGGCGGAGACCGTCTCGGGAGGATGGCCCTCCGCGCGCAGCCGGGCCCCGAGGGTCAGTGCCTCCTGCTCGCGGTAGGGCGGGAGCGAGTTCAGCAGCGCCCACCCTGCGGGCTGGAGGACGGGCTCGAGCTCGCGCACAGCCGCGTCGGAGACGTCGGGGGAGGGGGAAGCCATGCGGGACAGGCTACCCGTTGGACATGTGTCCTGAGTCTCAGGACTGTGCGGCGAGCACCAGCTTGCCGCGGGTGTGTCCGTCCTCGAGCAGCGAATGTGCTCGGGCGATCTCGTCCAGCGGCAGCACCTGGGAGACCTCCAGGAGATAGCGGCCGGCACGGATTCCCTGCACCAGGCGGTCGAGCCGGTCGCGACCGGGCTTGATGCGAGGCACTGTCGCCTCGACACCGCGCTCGTGGGCCGGGGTGAGATCCGCGAGGGTGGGCAGGGTGACCACGAGTCCGCCTTCGGTGACGTGGTCGAGGCTGGGCACGAACGTCGAGTGGTAGTGGGTGTCGAGCACGACGTCGACCCCGCGACCGTCGGTGAGACGGTGGATCTCCTCCTGCCAGTTCCCGGTGTCGTACGGGATCGGCACGGCGCCCAGCTCGCGGATGCGCTCCGCATTGTCCGCGCGGCCGGTCGCCCACACCTGGGAGGCTCCGGCCTCGATCGCCATGGGGATCAGCAGCTGGCCCACGCCGCCGCTGCCACCGTGCACGAGCACGGTCTGGCCAGGGGCGATGGCCGCGGAGTCGTCGATGACCGCGATCGCCGTGAGGCCGGCGAGCGCCAGGCCCGCCCAGCGGGGGAGGTCCTCGTCCGAGATCTCACCGGGGATCGGGGCGAGATCGTCCGCGCCGATCGCGATGACCTCCGCCGCCACGCCGCGCGGGTCGCCCGGGGCCCGCATGCCGAACACGCGGGTGCCGACGCTCAGCCCGCGGGAGCCCAGCTCCGCCTCGTCCAGGCCCGCGCCGGCGCCGATCACGGTGCCTGCCATCTCGCGTCCGGTGCCCGCGGGGAGCTGCAGGTCGCGGGACATTCCCGAGGAGCCGTCGCGGATCTTGTAGTCCAGCGGGTTCAGCCCCACGAAGGCCACTTCCACGAGCACCTCGTCGGGCCCCGGCTCCGGCATCGGAGCATCGGGGATCAGGGACAGGACCTCGGGGCCGCCGAAGCGGTCGAATCGGATCTCTCGCATGCCTCCATCATGCACCCCGGAGCCGTCACTTCGGGAGGCGGGCACTTCGGCGGTGAGCGATCATGGTGGTGACCCCTCTCGCACGCAGGAGCACCATGAACGCAGCATCCAGGGATCCCTGGCAGTGGCGCGACCTCGTGCGCCGGGAGATCGACCTGCCCCGAACAGTTCTCGAGCTGCCCGTGGACGACGCCGTCGGCCGAGTCGTGGGCGCTGAGGTCGCGAGCCCGGAAGATCTCCCGTCGACACCGATCGCCGCGATGGACGGCTTCGCCGTGCGCCGCGCGGACCTCGCTGCAGGCTCCGTCACCCTGCCGGTGAGCTCGGAGATACCGGCGCGGCCGGGCGCGATCGGAGAGCTGGCCCGCGGCACCGCGGCGCGCATCATGACCGGCGCCCCGGTCCCCGGCGGGGCGGACGTGGTCGTCGAGGTCGAGGCCACCGACGCTGACCCCTTCGGCCCCTCCCCGCGCACCGTGACCCTGTCCCTCCAGGAGGTGCCCGCAGCCCGCCGGCACATCCGCGGGGTGGGGGAGGAGGTCTCCTCCGGCGAGGTGCTCGCGCGCCCCGGCGATCGGGTGGGAGCGGGCCTGGTGGGACTGCTCCGTGCGCTCGGAGTGGAGACGCTCCCGGTCGAGCGCGCGCTGGCGGTGGGGATCGTCGTCACGGGGGACGAGCTCGTCGGCACTGCGGGCCGCGCCGAGGTCGGCGCGGTGCGGGAATCGAACGGGGAGATGCTCGGGGCGGCGCTGAGGGCCGACGGCATCGAGGCCCGCGCAGTCCACAGCACGGACACCCATGCGGACCTGACCGCGGCGCTCGAGGAGGCCGCCGCGCACAGCGATCTCGTGCTGACCACCGGCGGCATCGGTCATGGGGCTTATGACGTCGTGAAGACCCTGCTCGGGGAGCGCGGCAGCGGAGGCTCACGCTTCGAGCACCTCCGCCTGCGTCCCGGTGGGCCTCAGGGCTTCGGGCACCTCGCGGACGGCACCGCGGTGATCCATCTTCCGGGCACCCCGGTGGGTGCCCTCGTCGGGCACCACCTGTTCGTGCGTCCCCTGCTGGTGGGCGAGCGCGCCGCGCCGCGTCGCGTGCTCCGCGGCGCGGCGGACCCGCTGCCCAGGCCGCGCCGGGCCGGCGTCCTGCATGCGCTGCCGGGTCGTCTGCGGCACGATTCCCACGGTCGGGAGTGCGTGGACCTGCTGCCCGGTCGGCGGCTCGCGCCGTACGGACGGGCCGACGCGATCGTGCTGCTGGGAGGGGCCGACGGGGCGGGATCGCCGGAGGCGGCGGGCACCGTCCCGGAGGAGACGGTGCTGATCCTGCCGCTGTGACGGCCTGGCGTCGCAGGGCGTTCAGCGCCGGTGCTCGACCTCGCCGTCCAGCTGCCGGGCCTTCGCGTCCGTGAGGCGCCGCGCCTGCTCCCGTCGCGCATGGCGACGGGTCATGAACGTCCTCGTCCACGAGGCGACGAGAAGGATCCCGGTGCCAAGGGCGAGACCGAGCGCGAGGGCCGCGATCCACGGGCTGTAGAACCATCCTGCGATCGGGACCAGGAGCAGGGCGACCAGGCCGATCGGCCAGGGCCCGACCCCTCGGTGGCTCAGCAGATCGGAGCCGGCGATCGCCGCGAGGAGGCCGAGCGCGAGCACGAGCAGGTGCAGGAAGGTCACGATTCGAGCATAACTCCGTGATCGCCAGGTACCAGTCGGTCAGTCTGGGGCAGGGTGGCACCTGCTCGGGCGTTACAGTGTGCTCAAGCTGCCAGGGAGACCTGGGGCACACCCGGAGCTGGAGCGTCGGGACGCACCGGATCACGCGGGTGTGACCGATGGCGGACGCCGCCCAGCCCATTCGGCCCGCGTCCGGCGGCGAGGCACACCTCGTGCGAACGCCTCGAAGACGTACGGAAGGAAAGCTCTCGGATGATCGACCGCATGCTGAGGAGACAGAGTGTTTAGGTTCGTCTCCCTACGAGTGCTCACCTACGTGATCCTGGCCTTCGTCGCCACGAGCTTCGCGTACCTGCTGTCCGCATGGATGATGCATCCGGAGGAAGTGCTCTACCCGCCCATCGCGACGGAGCCCGTCCCTCCCGCCACCGCCCAGATGTACCTGGACGTGCGCAACGTCAACCCGGACACCCCGATCTTCGAGCGCTACGCGAACTGGCTGGGCGGTCTGATCCGCGGCGACTTCGGCGTGACCACGGGCACCAACAAGTCGATGGTCCCGGTGATCGACGAGCTCGCCACACGGATCCCGATCAGCCTCCGCCTCGTGGTGATCGGCACCGCGATCGGCACCTTCCTGGGCATCCTGTTCGGCATGATCGCGGCGGTGCGCCGCGACTCCCTCGGGGATCGTCTCTCGACGCTCCTGGCCTTCTTCATCCTGTCGCTGCCCACCCCGGTCATCATCCTCATCGTGCAGCAGACGAACCAGACGATCATGGATGCGACGGGCTGGGGCCTGCCGGCCATCAACCCGATCAATCCACTCCTGGAAGCGGGCTCGTGGGCCTCGATCAGCTACCAGATCAAGGCGCTGATCATGCCCACGATCGTGCTCGCCGTGACCGCCGCCGCCTCGTACTCGCGGTACATGAAGGTGACCACGCTGGACGTGCTGGGCAGCGACTACCTGCGCACCGCGCGCGCCAAGGGCCTCACCCGCGGGAAGGCGATGAACCGTCATGGGCTGCGGATGGCGCTCATCCCGATGGGGCAGTACTTCGCCTTCGCCGTCGGCGGCGCCTTCTCCGGCTCCCTGTTCGTGGAGCTGATGTTCAACTGGCAGGGCATCGGGCGCTTCGTGATCTCCGCGATCGGCATGGCCGACGTCAACGGCACGGCCGGCGTGGTCTTCTACACCGCTGTGCTGACCCTGCTCTCCGCGACCTTCGCAGACATCCTGCAGGGCGCGCTCGACCCGAGGATCCGGTGAGACGATGACGAATCCCCACGACATCCGCGGGACCGACGACGCCGCCAAGCTGCGAGCGAGCACGGACCCCGAAGAGAACCCGATGATCGGGAGCACGGCAGATCTCACGACCGCCGTCGACACCGCGCTGCCGGACGACGCCGCCCCGGCCATCGAATCGCTCGGCCGTGGCGAACTGCTGCGCCGACGGTTCCTCCGCAACCGCAATGCCTGGGTCGGCATGATCGTGTTCGTCGTGCTGATCGTGATGGCGATCGTGGGCCCGATCGTCTACCAGTACGAGCCGTTCGAACGTGATCTGCGCAATGCCCTGACCGGGCCCAGCGCCTACCACTGGTTCGGCGTGAACGAGAACGGCCTGGATATCTTCGCCCGCACCATGCAGGGCCTGCGCATCTCGCTCGTCATCGGCATCGGTACCGCACTGCTGACCGCCTTCCTCGCCCTCGTGGTGGGGATCGTGGCCGGCTACGTCAGCCACAAGGGGAAGTGGGGTGCCCTCGCCGACGGCGCCCTCGTGAATCTGATCAACCTGTTCCTCGTGGTCCCCTCGATCCTGCTGCTGATGCTGTTCAGCCCGGCGCTGCAGCGCGCCAGCTGGCTGTGGATGATCCCTCTGCTGGCGCTGTTCGCCTGGATGCTCACCGCTCGTGTGCTCCGTGCGATGACCCAGCAGCTGGTGCGCACCGAGTACGTCGAGGCGGCCCGGTTCATGGGTGTGCACCCGATCATCACGATGACGCGGCACATCATCCCGAACGTGGCCAGCTGGATCATCATCGACACCACGCTCGGAGTGAGCGCTGCGATCCTCGGCGAGACCGGGCTGTCCTTCATCGGCTTCGGGATCCAGTACCCGCAGGTCTCGCTCGGCACCGTGCTGCAGGACTACAACATCTCCGCGCCGTACACCTGGATCCCGCCGGCCGCGGTCCTCGCCGCTCTGGTCATCTCCATCAACCTGATGGGCGAAGCGCTGCGCGACGCCCTCGATCCGACCAGCGGCTCCAGCCGGCTCTGAGGGGGAAAGAATGTCTGAACCCATCCTGTCCGTGAGGGACCTGAGCGTCACCTTCCCCTCCGAGTACGGAACCGTCCACGCCGTCCAGAACCTCAGCTACGAGGTCCACAAGGGAGAGGCGCTCGCGATCGTCGGCGAGTCCGGCTCCGGCAAGTCCGTGAGCTCGCTCGCGGTGATGGGGCTGCTCCCGCGCACGGCCACCATCACCGGCGGGATCGAGATGATGGGCCAGGATCTCTTCGCGATGGACGACCGGCAGCTCTCGAAGCTGCGCGGCAACACCATCTCCATGGTCTTCCAGGACCCGCTGTCGGCCCTCACCCCGGTGTTCCGGGTGGGCCAGCAGATCGCCGAGGTCGTGCGCATCCACCACCCGGAGACCTCGGCCAAACAGGCCGAGAAGCGTGCGGTCGAGCTGCTCGAGGCCGTCGGCATCCCCGAGCCGATGCGTCGTGCGAACCAGTACCCCCACGAGTACTCCGGCGGCATGCGTCAGCGCGCGATGATCGCCATGGCGATCGCCAACGAGCCCGAGCTGATCATCGCGGACGAGCCCACCACCGCTCTGGACGTGACCATCCAGGCCCAGGTCATGGACCTGCTGAAGTCCGCGCAGGAGATGATCGGCGCCGCGACGGTGCTGATCACCCACGACATGGGCGTCGTCGCCGGCTTCGCGGACAGGGTCCTGGTCATGAAGGACTCCCGGATGGTCGAGCTCGGCGCGGTCGATGACATCTTCTACACCCCGCAGGAGGACTACACCCGCAATCTGCTGGCGGCCGTCCCACGGGTCGACGCGGGCGAATCCGGGAGGTCCCGCAGCGTCGCCGGCGCGGCACTGCAGAAGCTCGCCGAGCCCGGGGACGACGGCCAGGAGATCGCGCCCCGTGAGGAGCGTCCGATCGTCCTCGAGGTCGAGGAGCTCCACAAGGTCTACCCGATCACCAAGGGCGCGATCGTGCGTCGCAAGGTTGGCGAGCAGCGAGCTGTCGATGGGATCTCGTTCGACATCCGTCAGGGCGAATGCCTCGCCCTGGTGGGGGAGTCCGGCTGCGGGAAGACGACCACCCTGATGGAGATCATGCAGCTGCGCACCCCGCAGCAGGGCGTGATCCGCATCGACGGCACGGAGACCGGCTCCTTGAGCCGCAAGGAGCGAGCAGCTCTGCGTTCGGACGTCACCATGGTGTTCCAGGATCCGATGGCCTCCCTGGATCCCCGCATGCCGATCGCCGACATCATCAAGGAGCCGATGCGCGTCCAGGGATACAGCGCCGAGCGGATGAACGAACGGGTGGACTGGCTGCTGAGCATGGTCGGCCTGCTCCCCGAGCACGCCGCCCGCTTCCCCACGGAGTTCTCCGGCGGTCAGCGCCAGCGCGTCGGCGTGGCACGCGCCCTCGCCTGCGATCCGAAGCTCATCATCCTCGATGAGCCCACCTCGGCCCTCGACGTGACGGTCCAGGCCGGGGTGCTCGCGATGCTCGCGGACCTGCGGGCCCGGCTCGGCGTGAGCTTCCTCTTCGTCTCTCACGATCTCTCGGTGGTCCGTCACATCTCCGATCGCATCGCCGTGATGCAGCGGGGCAGGATCGTCGAGCTCGGGGAGACCGAGGACGTCTTCACCGACCCCCAGCACCCCTACAGCCGCGAGCTGCTCTCGGCGGTGCCGATCCCTGATCCCGAGGTCGCGCGCACCCGCCGGCGCGAAGCCATCGACCGCAGTGCCTTCGACGGCGCCGATAAGACCGCGTCGAGCCCGGATCCGACCGCCTGACCTGCGATGACGGGTCCCACGACGGGCGATGCCGACTGGCGTCGTCCGTCGTCCCCGTGCCCGGACCGGTCAGCGTGAAACGTTGTGTTGCGAACCGGTAACAGGGGAGTGCTTCTCCCGTGTCGTAGAACACGTCCGCGCCTAGACTGAGTGCACTGCAGGAGACGGCGCGACCACGGAGGTCGCGGCCAGGGATCACCTGAAGGTCTGGACCATCGAGAGCGGGCACGAAGATCTCGCCGTCCGCTAATGAAGGAGAAGCACATGCGTTTGACGAGGCGTTCGATGCTGGGGGCGACGGCGATGACCGTCTCGATGACGGCTCTGGCCGCGTGCAGCAAGGATCCGGGCAACGGCGGGAGCGGCGGCTCCGACGGTGGTGGCGGCGAGCAGATCGCTTCCGACGCGAACGACATCAACGCCAAGGAGCGTGACGAGCTCGGCGAGGGCGGCGTGCTGCGTCTCGCGAACAACGCGTTCCCGGCGAACTGGAACCCGAACCATACCGATGGCAACGAGGGCAACACGACGGAGATGCTCGAGGCGATCTTCCCCGTCCTCACCTTGTCCGATGCTGCGGGCGTCGTCGGGCCGAACCCGTCATACACGAAGCGTGTCGAGCTCACCTCCGAGGACCCGCAGGTCATGGAGATCGAACTCAACGAGGGTATGACCTGGTCCGATGGCACTCCGATCGACTACAAGTCCATCGAGAACGTCTTCAAGGTCATGGACGGCTCCCAGGAGGAGTACGGGATCGCCTCGTCCGAGGGGTACAACCAGGTCGAGAAGATCGAGCAGGGTGACGACGACCTTACTGCTGTGATCACCTTCAAGGAGAAGTATGCCGACTGGCTCGGCCTCGCTTCGGTGATGCCCGACGCGCTCGTCGAGTCCGCGGACGCCTTCAACACCGGGTGGCTGGAGGAGCCACTGGTCACTGCCGGCCCGTACAAGGTCGGCAAGATCGACGCCGGGAACAAGACCGTGCTCCTCGAGCCGGACGAGAACTGGTGGGGCGACAAGGCCCTGTTGGATCAGGTGCTCTTCACGACGATCGAGGACCCCTCCGCGACCGCGACAAGCTTCCAGAACGGTCAGCTCGACGTCATCGAGACCACGGTTCCCGCCACCTACTCCGTGGTCGAACCGATGATCGGTGACGGTGTGGTCCTGCGCGAGGCAGCGGGCCCGAACTGGAGCCACATCACGCTGAACGGGACCGAGGGCAGGCCGCTCGCGGATCCCGCCCTGCGTCAGGCGGTGTTCCGCGCGATCGACCGCGAAGAGGTGTTCCTCTCGGTCAATTCCACGATGCCCTACCCGGACGACACCGAGCCGCTGAACAACCACCTCCTGATGACCAACCAGGAGGGGTACCAGGACAACTCGGGTGACTTCGGCAGCTACGATCCGGACGCCGCCAAGAAGCTCCTCGAGGACGCCGGCTACACCTTCGAGGACGATCTGGCCACCAAGGACGGCGAGCCGATCGAGATCACCTACGTCTACAACGACGGCTCGAAGACCAACGAGGCCGTCGTGCCCGTGGTCCAGGAGCAGCTCGCGGCGGTGGGCATCACCATGAAGGTGCAGAAGGTTCCGCCGACGGACCTCTTCTCCAAGTACGTGATCCCCGGCGAATTCGATCTCACCCTCTTCGGCTGGTTGGGGACCCCCTACCTGTCGTCGGGCGATGCGATTTGGAAGTCGACGGGAGAGCAGAACTTCGGCAAGGTCGGCAATGACGAGACGGACGAGCTCATCGAGCAGGCCGCGGTCGAGACCGATGAGGCCGCGCGTCTCGATCTGATCAACCAGATCGATGCGAACCTCTGGGAGCTCGCCGGCACGCTCCCGCTGTGGCAGTCCTATGACTTCTTCGTGCAGAACGAGGACCTGGCGAACTACGGGGCCAAGGGCTTCCAGACCCCCGACTGGACGAAGATCGGATACGTCGAGGGTTCCGCGAAGCTGGACGGCTGACCGGAAGCTGAGCAGAAGGCCCCGAGCGAGCACGCTCGGGGCCTTCGTGCATCCTGTTTCGAGCTGCGTCCGGCTCCGAGTATCCGGCTTCATCTCTGACGTCGACCGTACCTTCCGGCGGGGAAATCGCGGCGGGTTCCTCAGCCGCCGGCGAAGGGCGGAAGCACATCGAGAGTGTCGCCCTCCGTGAGCGCCCGGTCGTGGTCGGTGCAGGCCACGGCGTTCAGGAGGATGCTCGAGCGTCCGATCACGCGGGCCGCGTCCGCGGAGGCCGTGCGCAAGAGGTCCTCGAGCGCCTCGCGCAGTGTGGCTCCGTGCACGGTCGCCGTGTCGGCGCCGTACTCCGCGGCAGCGCCGGCGAAGAGCTGGACGGAGATGGCGGGAGCGTGGGCAGAGCCGGTCTCGGTGGGGGTCATGTCTCTCCTCGCAGTGACGTGGAGCGGCTCGGCGGCACACGGGCCATGTGCCTGATGGCGTTCAGCCGCCGATGGCGCTCATGGGGCGTTCGGGCTGGACGAAGTCGTCGCGATCCATGCCGTGGCCGGCCTTCTTGCCCCACTGGGCGGCCCGCCAGATCTCGGCGATGGCCTCGTCGTCGGCTCCGGAGCGCAGCGCGCCGCGCAGGTCGGTCTCCTCACGGGAGAACAGGCACGTGCGCACGCGGCCCTCGGCGGTGAGCCGGGTGCGTCGGCAGTCGGCGCAGAAGGGGCGGGTCACCGAGGCGATGATCCCGACCCGGCCCCGGTGGTGGCCGGTGGCCCGGTCGGCGACCTCGAACAGCTCGGCGGGGGCGCCGTCGCGCGCCTCGGCCACGGGGGCGAGGGAATAGCGCGGGGCGAGCATCTCGTGCACGTCGGCCGCGGAGATCATCGAGGAGCGGTCCCAGATATGGTCCGCATCCAGCGGCATCTGCTCGATCACGCGCAGCTGCAGATCCCGGGTGAGGCACCAGTCGAGCAGGTCGGGCAGCTCGTGGTCGTTGACGCCAGGCAGCAGGACGGCGTTGACCTTGATCGGATCCAGCCCCGCTTCGCGCGCCCCGTCGATCCCGGCGAGCACACGGTGCAGCAGCGGCCGGCGGCTGAGCCGTTCGAAGGTCTCGGAGACCACGGAGTCCAGGGAGACGTTGATGCGATCCAGTCCCGCATCCCGCAGGCGTGCCGCGCGATGGTCGAGACCGATCGCATTCGTGGTCAGCGAGATGTCCGGGCGCTGCGGCAGCGAGGCGACGCCGGCGATGATCTCCTCGAGGTCGGGGCGGGTCAGCGGCTCACCGCCGGTGAAGCGCACCTGCTCGATGCCCAGACGCTCCACGCCGATCCGCACCAGCCGCACCACCTCGTCGACCGAGAGCATCTGCTCCTTGTTCAGGAACGTGAGGCCGGAGGCGGGCATGCAGTAGGTGCAGCGCAGGTTGCAGAAATCCGTGAGCGACAGTCGAAGATCGGTGGCGGCGCGGCCGAAGCGGTCCGCGAGCGCGGTCGTCGCGGGCCGGTCCGAGGTGTCGGGCAGGGTCGAGACGGTCTCGTCCGTGGTGCGCAGCTTGGGCATGCCCAGGCCGATGCGGCGAGCGGCCATCGACAGCACCTCCTCGGCGGTGATCGGTTCGAGCTGCCGGCGGATCCGGTCCCTCCAGGATAGGCGTCCGTGTGACACCGTGCGTGATCCGGCGCGGGGCCCGGAGGAAGGCATCGGCCACACACGCGCCGCGAGGCGGGATACTGGAGGGGCCGCCGACCCCGACGGCCCTGCACCCTGCACGGATCGCCCTGAGGGATCGCACTGCTCGACTCACCCTGCTCGATCGGAGAGTGGACACGATGACCGCTGCCGAGCGCATCCCGCTCGCCGACCATGTGGCCGACGCGCTCGCGCTGCTCGCCCCGGTGCGCAGCGGCGAGGTGCTGCCGCTGGGTGCGCTCGCCGTCGGCCGGGTGGCACGGGTCGACGCCCGCTCCCGGGTGGACGTGCCCGGCCATGACAACTCGCAGATGGACGGCTACGCGGTCTGCACCGCGCACCTCGAGGCCGCCCTGACCGCCGACGGCTCGGCAGCGATGCCGCGAGGACCCATGATCGCGGCCGGGGACGCCCCCGGCACTCTCCACGCCGGCACCGCCCGACCGATCATGACCGGAGCACCGATCCCGCAGGGCGCCGACGCGGTGATCCCGGTCGAGGAGAGCGCAGCAGGACGCTTCGAGCCCGGGCGCGGCGGGGAGCCCGAGGGCAGCGAGAACGGGACCGTGACGTTGGCTCCCGTCTCGCGCGACCCCGGGCGCTACGTGCGGCGTCGCGGCTCGGACACCCACGCCGGGGATACCGTGCTGCGCGCCGGCCAGGTGCTCACGCCGGCCCGCATCGCCCACCTCGCCGCCTGCGGCCTGGCCGACGTGGAGGTCGAGTCACGGCTGCGGGTGATCGTGCTGTCCACCGGGAGCGAGGTCGCGGTCCCGGGTGCCTCCCCGGTGGCCGGAGGCGTGTTCGACGCCAACGGGCCGGGGCTCTCCGCGGCACTGGCTGCGGCCGGGGCGGAGGTCGTGCACTGTGCCGCCGTCCCGGACGATGCGGCCGCACTGCTCTCCCGACTGCGCGCTCTGGTCGACTCGTACGACGCCGACCTCGTCGTGACCAGTGGCGGCGTGAGCGCAGGAGCGTTCGAGGTGGTGCGGGACGCGGCCGGGTCCGCGGGCGTGACCATGGCCTTCCCGAAGGTCGCGATGCAGCCTGGGGGCCCGCAGGGCATCGGCACCCTCGATCTGCCCGCGCGGCGAGTGCCCTGGCTCGCCTTCCCCGGCAACCCGGTCTCCGCGCTGCTGAGCTGCGAGCTGATCGCCCGGCCGGCTCTCGGGGCGCCGCCTCGCACCCGTCTGCGTCTCCCGGTGGGGGTCGAGCTCCCGGAACCTTCCCCACTCGCCCTCGAGCAGTACCGTCGGGCTCGGCTCCTGCCATCGGGTCGGGTGCGCCTGGTCGGTGGGGCGTCCTCGCACCTGATCGGCGGGCTCGCCGCCGCCGATGCCCTCGTGATCGTCCCCGTCGGGACCGACATGGTGCACGACGGCGACATGCTGGAGACCGTGCTGATCCCTGGAGGAGACTCATGAACGACGTGTCCCACGACCTCTCGCACGTGCGGGCCGACGGCTCGGCGCACATGGTCGACGTGACCGACAAGGCGGTCACCTCCCGCGAGGCGACCGCACGGGCCGTGCTGCGCACCCGGCCCGATGTCGTCGGCCGCATCGCGAGCGGCGACCTGCCCAAGGGGGAAGCCCTTGCGACGGCGAGGATCGCCGGGATCATGGGGGCCAAGCGCACCAGCGATCTCATTCCGCTGTGCCATCCGCTGCCCCTGAGCGGGGTCGAGCTCGACCTCGTGCCCGCCGAGGACCGGGTGGAGATCACGGCCCGCGTACGCACCAGGGGCGTCACCGGCGTCGAGATGGAGGCGCTCACCGCGGCCACGGTCGCGGCGCTGACCGTGTACGACATGATCAAGGCCGTGGACCATCTGGCGAGCATCGAGAACGTCGAGGTGCTCGCGAAGTCAGGGGGCAAGAGCGGCGACTGGACCCGCAGCGGTCGAGAAGACTGCGGGGGAACGGGGCCGTCGGCCGCTGCAGAGGCGCCCACGGACGCTGCGCAGCAAGGGTCCCAGGAGGAGCAGAGATGAAGCAGATGCCCGCCCGACGCACCGATGCGGACTGCGCAGTGCGTGAGGACCCCGACGCCGCGCCGGCGCTGAGCGGCACCGCCCGCGTCATCATCGCCTCGACCCGCGCGGCCGACGGCAGCTACGAGGACCGCACCGGCCCCCTGCTGCTCCAGTGGCTGCAGAGCAGGGGCCTGGAGGCAGCGGACAAGCAGGTCGTCAGCGACGGCCCCGAGGTCGGTCGCGCCCTCTCCGTGGCGATCGACGCCGGGATCGACGTCATCATCACCTCCGGCGGCACCGGCATCAGCCCCACCGACGTCACCCCCGAGCAGACCGCTCCGCTGCTCGACCGGGAGATGCCCGGCATCCTTGAGGCCGTGCGCCGCCTCGGCGCCGAGAAGGCCCCGACGTCCCTGCTGAGCCGGGGGCTGGCCGGGATGGCCCGGCGCAGCTTCGTGGTGAACCTGCCCGGCTCCCGCGGGGGAGTGCGCGACGGGATCACGGTGCTCGACCCGATCCTCGACCACCTGCTCGAACAGCGCGACGGCGGGGGCCACGCATGAGCGCCGGCACCGAGCCCGAGCCGCTGCGCATCGAGGGCGACCCGGCGATGGGAGCAGCCGCCGAGCGCGTCCGCCTTGCCGAGGTGACCACGGAGCCGGTCTCCGTGGCCCGGATGGTCGAGGCCGTCGCGGATCCCCGCTGCGGCGCGGTCGTCACCTTCGACGGCGTCGTGCGCGACCACGACGGAGGCCGCGGCGTCGAGCGGCTGGAGTACTCGGCCCACCCCGGCGCGGCAGCCGTGATGCTCGAGGTCGCGCATGAGATCTCCGCGCGCTATCCGGACACGCTGATCGCCGTCGCCCACCGCTACGGGCCGCTCGAGATCGGGGACAGCGCCCTGGCCTGTGCGGTCGCCGCGCCGCACCGGAAACAGGCCTTCGTGGCCTGCGACGACCTCGTGGACACGGTCAAGCAGCGTCTGCCGATCTGGAAGCTCCAGGTGTTCGACGACGGCGAGAGCGAATGGGTGGGCGCGCTCGGCTGATCCGTGCCGTGCCGTGCCGTGCCTTTCGTGCCAGTGCCAGTGCCAGTGCCAGTGCCCGTGTGCGTGCGTGCCGTGCCTGTGCCTGTGCCTGTGCCTCTACCTGTGAGTGTGCCCGCGCCCGTCCGCATGCCCGTGCCCGTGCGCGTCGGCTGCGCGTCACCGCCCCGTCATCTGCGCTCGTTACGGTGGCACCATGCGCATCCTCCACCTCAGCGACACCCACCTCCACGGTGATCCCGCGGCTCGGCACTACGACCGGATCGACACCACGGCTGCCCTGCGCGGGCTGCTGGACCGCTTCGCCGCGGTCGACGGCCTGGACGCGATCGTCCACACGGGGGACGCCTCCGAGGACGGCACCCCCGAGAGCTACCGCCTGCTCCACGAGATCCTCGACCCCTTCGCCGCCGAGAAGGGCGCCGCGCTCGCCGTGGTGATGGGCAACCATGACGTCTCCGTCGCCTACGGGGAGACCATCGCGTTGGGGGACCGCGGCACGACGGTCCAGGACAGGGTGATCCCGCTCGAGACCGGAGGACGCATCGTCGTGCTCGACTCGAGCGTTCCGGGGGCGGGATACGGACATCTGGATCCCGAGCAGCTCACCTGGCTCTCCGGGGTGCTCGACGAACCCGCCGCGGGTGGCACCGTGCTGGCGATCCACCATCCTCCGCTGGTCGGCGCGACGACGCTGCTGCGGGCGCTGGACCTCGACGGGCTCGACGAGCTCGCCGCGGTGCTCGAGGGCTCCGACGTGCGGATCGTGCTCTCGGGCCATTACCACCACGAGATGACCGGGGCGATCGCCGGGATCCCGCTGCACGTGGTCCCCGGCATCACGAACGTCGTGGACCCGGTGACGGCGGGCGAGCACGAGCAGTCCCGGGCCCAATCCGGAGCCAGCCTGGTCGAGCTCGGTGCCGGGGCGCCCCGGGTGGTCACCTCGATCTTCCCCAACGCGGGTGACACCTCGGCAGATCCGGAGACCCCGGTCTACGACTTCGGGCCGGAGCAGGTCGCCGCGATCGTCGACGCGGCCGGGCGCTGATCCGCTCCCTCGCTTTCCGGCTCAGGGCAGCAAGAAGCCCCCGCGGATCCTCTCCACAGGGGCTCAGGCGATCAGTGGCTGTGCAGCCGACTCCTCAGTAGCCGAATCCGTAGGGACGGACGCCCTGGCTGCTGACGGGGCCGGGGGTGATCGGGTCCTGGCCGTGCTGGTGGCGGGCGGCGTTCCCGGCCGCGACGATGTCCTCAGCGAGCTGGGAATCGGAACGGCGGCGCAGCATGGCACCGAAGGCACGAAGAATGGTCATCAGGGGGAAATCTCCTCTGGGTCGGAGCGGCGGGATGCCGCGCCCTGGATCGCAGGGGCCACGGCAACGTCTCTGCTGTCAGTTCTACCGTGCGCGGGCTGAGGACTCCAGGCTTCGGAGCCCACTGGTTGCCAGGTTCACAATAAGCAGGTGACCTGGTGCGCAATGGTGATCTGCGCGATGTGTGGCGGGCCTGTGACGTGACGGACCGCGAGAGGGTCGGCCGTCGCCCGCACCGCGGTCCCGGACACCGATTTAGCACTCGCCTTGCATGAGTGCCAGCACGGTCCTACAGTTGTCCCGTTGGCAGTCGACGGCCGAGAGTGCCAGAAGCTGCCGCAGAGGGAACCTCCTCGGTCGGCACCGCGACGACGACCGGGATCGGGCTCCCTGCCCCTAGAACTCACAGAGTCATCTCTTCATGAAGGAGTGAGCCGCATGTCGGTCTCCATCAAGCCCCTCGAGGATCGCGTCGTCGTCAAGCCGCTCGAGGCCGAGCAGACGACTGCTTCCGGCCTCGTGATCCCCGACTCCGCCAAGGAGAAGCCCCAGGAGGGCGAGGTCGTCGCCGTCGGCGCCGGTCGTTTCGACGACAAGGGCGAGCGCGTCCCCATGGACGTCAAGGTCGGCGACAAGGTCGTCTTCTCCAAGTACGGCGGCACCGAGCTGAAGTACGGCAGCGACGAGTTCCTCGTGCTCGGCTCGCGCGACATCCTCGCGATCATCGAGGGCTGAAACACATGCCCAAGGAGATCATCTACAACGAGGACGCGCGCCGCGCTCTCGAGCGTGGCGTCGACAAGCTCGCCAACACCGTCAAGGTGACGCTCGGCCCCAAGGGCCGCAACGTCGTTCTCGACAAGAAGTGGGGCGCTCCCACCATCACGAACGACGGCGTGACCATCGCCCGTGAGATCGAGCTCGACGATCCCTACGAGAACCTCGGTGCCCAGCTCACGAAGGAGGTCGCGACCAAGACCAACGACGTGGCCGGTGACGGCACCACCACCGCCACCGTTCTCGCTCAGGCCATCGTGCACGAGGGTCTGCGCAACGTCGCCTCCGGCGCCGCTCCGTCGGCCCTGAAGCGCGGCATCGAGCAGGCCGTCGAGGCCCTCTCCGACAAGCTCGGCGAGATCGCCACCCCGGTCGACGGCAAGGAGCAGATCGCCTCCGTGGCGTCCGTCTCCAGCCAGGACCGCGAGATCGGCCAGCTGCTGGCCGAGGCGTTCGACAAGGTCGGCAAGGACGGCGTCATCACGGTGGAGGAGTCCTCCACCACCGCGATGGAGCTGGACTTCACCGAGGGGATGCAGTTCGACAAGGGCTACATCTCCCCGCACTTCGTCACCGATGCAGATCGCCAGGAGGTCGTCCTCGAGGACGCGCAGGTGCTGCTGCACCAGGGCAAGATCTCGGCCGTGGCCGACATCCTGCCGCTGCTGGAGAAGGTCGTCGAAGGCGGCAAGCCGCTCTTCGTGATCGCCGAGGACATCGACGGCGAGGCACTGTCCACGCTGGTCGTCAACAAGATCCGCGGCACCTTCAAGGGCGCGGCCGTCAAGGCTCCCGCGTTCGGCGATCGCCGCAAGGCGATGCTGCAGGACATCGCGGTGCTCACCGGTGCCCAGGTCGTCACCGCCGACCTCGGACTGGACCTCAAGACCGTCGACACCGACGTGCTCGGCCAGGCCGGCCGTGTGGTCATCACCAAGGACTCCACCACCATCGTGGGCGGCGCCGGTGACGACGAGGCCGTGGCCGATCGTGTCGCGCAGATCCGCGGCGAGATCGAGAACACCGATTCCGACTGGGATCGCGAGAAGCTCCAGGAGCGCCTCGCGAAGCTGGCCGGCGGCGTGTCCGTGATCAAGGTCGGAGCTCACACCGAGGTGGAGCTCAAGGAGAAGAAGATGCGCATCGAGGACGCGGTCTCCGCGACCCGCGCTGCCATCGAAGAGGGCATCGTGGCCGGTGGCGGCAGCGCCATCGTCCAGGCTGCCTCCGTGCTCGAGGGCGGCCTCGGGCTCGAGGGCGACGAGGCCGTGGGCGTGCGCGCCGTGGCCCGTGCGGTCGTCGAGCCGCTGCGCTGGATCTCCGAGAACGCCGGCCTCGAGGGCTACGTCGTCGTCGAGAAGGTCAAGGAGTCCCAGGTCGGTCACGGCCTGAACGCCGCGACCGGCGACTACGTCGATCTGGTCGCCGAGGGCATCATCGATCCGGTGAAGGTGACCCGCAGCGCGCTGCGTAACGCCGCCTCCATCGCCGGGATGGTCCTCACGACCGAGACCCTCGTGATCGAGAAGCAGGACGACGAGGAGGAGTGATCCTCACTCGAGCCGACCGGTAGGTCGCTCGACGTCGTCCGACGGGCGGGTGGAACGGGGAGACCCGGTCCGCCCGCCCGTCGGCATATCGGGCGTCCGACCTGCGGCGAGG
Source organism: Brachybacterium sp. JB7 (assembly GCF_003335205.1). Taxonomy (NCBI): domain Bacteria; kingdom Bacillati; phylum Actinomycetota; class Actinomycetes; order Micrococcales; family Dermabacteraceae; genus Brachybacterium; species Brachybacterium sp. JB7. Next base: position 66,477 of record NZ_QPGN01000009.1, read on the forward strand.
ATCACGTCTGGAGGGTCGTCGCGGCCTAAGATGGCCAGGTCCCTGTGCGACCACCGTGGGAGGAGCACCCGTGAGCAGCAGCCCTGATCTCGTGCATCCCGCGGGCGACGACAGTCTGCCCACGCGGACCTTCGGGCCCCCGGTCGGCGTCGTGCTCGGCACGCTCGGTGCGGGCTTCGTGTTCGCCGTGGTGCTCGAGTTCCTGGTGATCATCAGCTTCGTGGGCCAGCGGCTGTGGCGCGACCCCGCGCTGATGCACGACATCGTCTTCACCCTGCCCCTGCTGCTGTGGGTGCTGGTCGCGGCCGCCACGGCCGTGGTGTGCCTGCGGATCCTCACCGCCTGGCTGCAGATCGACGCGCACGGATTCGTGCTGCGCAGTCTCGCCCGGCGCACTCGCGCGGCACGCTGGGACGAGGTGGGTCGCGTGATCGCGGTGCGCGACATCGACCGCGGCGCCTCGGCGGCAGAGCTGCTCGAGGCGTCGGAGACCACCTACGACGGCGTGTACGTCATGGACCGGCAGGGGCGCCGGATGCTCGCCGTCTCCAGCCGCTTCTTCGGCCCGCGCGCCCAGGAGATGACGCTGCAGCGGGCCCGCGAGGCCGGCGTGCGCATCGACCACGTCGACGTGATCACTGCCGCGGACCTGCGCTCTCAGGCCCCGCAGGCGATGAGCGTCGTGGATCGCCACCCCAACCTCCTGCTCCTCCTGCTCGCGGTGTTCTACACCGCCCACAACGTCCTGACCTTCGCCGTGTGGGGGCTGTGAGCGAGCAGCCGGGACGAGCTGCCCGTCGTCGTGCCCGCCGTCGGCCGCCGCCCCTGCCCCAGCGCGAGGGACTGGACGCCGTGCGCTGGAGGGTCCCGCGCGACGCGGCCGAGGGACGTCCCGCCCTCGAGGCGCTGCTCGAACGCTTCCCCGCGCTCGCGGTGGCGGAGGCGACGCCGCTGGATGCACGATTCGTCCGGGGCGAGATCGTGGACGCGGACGGCAGCCCCTGGTCCGCAGATGCCCCCGTCGGCCCGGAGGACGAGCTGTGGTTCCACCGGGAGCTGCGCGAGGAGCACGTCCCCGAGGCGGAGCTGCCGATCATCCACCGTGACGAGCACCTGCTCGTGCTCGACAAGCCCCATGACATGGCCACCATGCCGCGAGGCGCGCATGTGCTCTCCAGTGCTCTGGTGCGCCTGCGCCGGGCCACCGGGATCGAGACCCTGGTGCCCCTGCACCGCCTGGACCGTCGCACTGCCGGCGTGCTCGCCTTCGGGATCGTGCCCGACGAGCGCTCCGCCTACCAGCAGCTCTTCGCGCGCGCCGAGGTGGCGAAGGGGTACGAGGCGCGAGTGCGGCTCGGACCGGAGACGTCGATCCCGACGACCCCGGGGGAGCGGGTGATGCTCCTGGACCGCCTCGTCAAGCAGCGCGGAGAGTTGATCACGCAGGTGCTGCCCGGCGAGCCGAACGTGCGGACACTGCTCGAGGTGGCCACCTCGGAGACCGACGGCACGCTGCTGCTGCGACTGCACCCGTGCACCGGACGCACGCATCAGCTCCGGGCGCAGCTCTCCTCCCGCGGCGCGCCGATCCTGGGGGAGGACCTCTATCCGGAGCCTCGCCCGTCGACGGACGGCGACGCGGTCCCCGGACTCCCGCTGCAGCTGCTCGCACGGTCGCTCGCGTTCCTCGACCCGATCACGGGGCAGGAGCGGCGCTTCCGCAGCGGTCGGCAGCTTGCAGGGGCGTGACTCACCACGGGCTGCCGGCGCTTGGCTGTCGGCACCTGGCTGCCAGTACTTGGCTGTCGGTACCTGGCTGCCAGCACTTGGCTGTCGGTTCCTGGCGGTCATCCCTGATGGTCCGTGCGCTCGCGGTCCGGCCCGGCCACCACCAGGAGACTCCCTGCGTGCGGAACGTACGCTGTCGCCGTGAGCACCCCTCAGATCCCCGACTCCGCCGTCCCGGAGCCCGCCCCGCGGCGGACCCGCAGCGGTGCCGTCATCGTGGGCCCCACCGTCGCCGCGCGCTATGTGCCCGGTGCCCTCATCGGCCTGCCGCTGATCTCTGTGCTGCTCTCGCCCTTCGCCGGTGCCGGCCTCCAGCAGTGGCGCCTCGGCCGGCTCCGGGGCGGCCACGATGGACTGCTCGAACAGCTCCTCTCCCCGGCATGGGTGCAGCTGCTGACGGGAGCGCTCCTGCTGTGGGCCCTGTTCGCCCTCTGGGCGATCGTGCCGATGCTCGTGACCCATCGCGTGGTCCATCTCGATGAGGCGGCCGGCACGCTCACGCTGCGCAAGGGGCTGCGCACCACAGACCGCGCCGACATCTCCCAGGTCGACCACGCCGTGGGGGAGGCGGAGCGCGGCAGCATCGCTCTGATCGGCCTGCGCGCCCGACCGCGCCACGGGGAGCCGGAGGACCGCCAATGGGTGGTCCAGGAGATCGGCTGGGACGCGAGATCGTTCGACGGCCTGCGAGTGTTGCAGGCCGCGGCCGGGTTGCGTCCCGCCCCGCCTCGCGGTGTGCTCGTGCGCGAGAACCGTCGGCGGCGGATCGCGCGGTCGAACCACGAGCTCGCCGAGCGTCTGGGCATGCCTTGGCGACCGCAGTACGAGTACGACGAAGAAGCCTTCCGTGCGGAGTTCGATCGCGTGCGGCGGGTGCTCGGTGGCAAGGAGGAGCCCCGACCCGCCGACCCCGAATAGAGCGGGAACCTGGCGGGCCGGGGCTGTATCCGGCGGTGCTGTGCTGTGCTGTGCCCGGCTGGACCGATGCGGCCCGGCTGGACCGATACGTCCGGGCCAGGCCCGGACGGGCCGGTGCCTCGCGGCCGGCGATGCGTGTCAGTCCGGCCGCATGCGGCTCAGAAGATCGCGCGCAGCACGAGCACCACGACGGCGCCGATGCTGGCCGCGGCGGGGAGCGTGATCACCCAGGCGAGGGCGATCGGCTTCATGAGCTTCCAGTTCGCCGCACGGTTCACGATGCCCACGCCGAGGACGGCGCCGATCAGGATGTGCGTCGAGGAGACCGGGAGTCCCAGCACGGAAGCCAGCATCACCACGGCCGCCGCAGCGAGCTCGGCGGCGAAGCCGGAGGACGGGTGCATCGAGGTCAGTCCGGAGCCGACGGTCGCGATCACCTTACGGCCGACGAACCACAGGCCGGAGATCAGGGCGATGCCGAAGGCGGCGAGGACCGCGGTCGGGACGGCCGCCTCCTCGGAGATCTCACCGGTGCTCAGCACATCGAGTACGGCGGCGAACGGACCCACCGCATTGGCGATGTCGTTGGCGCCATGGCTGAACGCGAAGGCCGAGGCCGTGAACACCTGCATCCAGCTGAACATGATGAACGTCGCGCGGGAGATCGACTGCTTCTTCAGAGCACGGGCGAACACCGTGACCGCCATCCACACAGCGATGCCCACCATGATCAGCAGCAGGATGCCGCCGCCGAGCGAGAGATCCAGGCCGACGTTCTTCAGCCCCTTGAAGACGAGCATCGCCGCGATCACGACGGCAGCACCCGCGGCCAGCGGCGGGACGCGCTTCTCCAGCGCGTGGTACGCGGCCTTGCGCTCGATCTTGCGAGCGGCCTTGCGCTTCTTCTTGGAGAGGCCGGCGGCCTGCGCCGCGAGCTCCGCGCCGGGGCCCCCCGGGGTGAGGTCGAGGGCCGCGGACTCGGCGAAGGCCGCCTGCTGCAGCTCGCTCACACGCTCGGAGGCGGGCACGTGTCGACGCTCTTCGTCCTCGTCCTCGTCCTCGTCGTCATCGTCGTCGTCCTCGGCATCGTCGAAGCCGTGCGATCCCAGGGCGATCGCCCGGGCGGCGGGGGCCAGGATGTGGCGCTTGATCGCTCCGAAGAGCAGGAAGGCCACGATGCCGCCGAGCAGCGGGGAGAGGATCCAGGAGATCGCGATCTGGCCGATCTCGCCCCACTGCACCATCTCCAGGCCGCCGGTGCCCGTGACGAGCCCGGTGGTGACGGCCGCGCCGACGATCCCGCCGATGATCGCGTGCGTGGTCGAGACGGGCCAGCCCATCTTCGTGGCCAGCAGCAGCCAGACCGCGGCGCCCAGCAGCGCGGACATCATGATGTAGACGAAGGACTGCGGGTCCACGTGCATGCTGTCGATGTCGACGATGCCGCTGCGCACGGTCTCGGTGACCGAGCTGCCCGCGAGCACGGCGCCGGAGACCTCGAAGACCGCCGCGACCATGAGCGCCTGCTTCATGGTCAGTGTGCCTGCTCCGACACTGGTGCCGAAGGAGTTGGCGACGTCGTTCCCGCCGATGTTGAAGGCCATGAAGAGCCCGAACGCGATCGCCAGCAGCAGCAGGGGCGGGCTCACGCCGGCGCCGGCGTGACCGAACGACCAGATGGCGAAGGCGATCACGGTGACTGCCGTCACCGCGCCTGCGCTGAGATGCCAGTTGCGGTCGGGTCCGAGGAACCCGGCCGTCACAGGAGCATCGATGGGGGGCTGGGCCTTCAAAGGCGGCATCGTCGATTTCCCGGGGTGTGTGAGGACTGGGGGCAGGGTCGTGCAGCGCCCCCGAGGGGCGCCGTCACTGTAGATCAGGATGCCACCCCGGTGTCCCTGCCGGACGCGCCGCGCGCGCGAGGCCCTGGTGAGCCGTCCGGCCCGGCGGCGTGGGCGTGATCTGGCGCTCCTTGTCTCCGCCTCCGGGCGTGATCCCGCCCACGCGATTCATCGTTGCTGGTCATCACCGCGCTGGATGATCCCGGTGGCGGTGATCGGGTCTGCACACGCAGCGTTCGCGCCGCTACCATCGGTGCATGACGAGCGCGGATCCCTTCGGTTTCATCGGACTCACCTACGACGACGTGCTGCTGCTGCCCGGGGAGACGGATGTCATCCCCTCGGACGCCGACACCACCAGTCGGCTCACGCGGGAGATCTCGCTGAAAGTGCCCCTCGCGAGCGCTGCGATGGACACGGTCACCGAATCGCGGATGGCCATCGCGATGGCGCGGCACGGCGGCATCGGCATCCTCCACCGCAACCTTTCGATCGAGGACCAGGCCCACCAGGTCGACCTCGTCAAGCGCACCCAGACCGGCCGCATCACCAACCCCGTGACCATCGGGCCCGACGCCACCCTCGAGGACTTCGACTCGATCTGCGGTCAGTATCGCGTCTCGGGCCTTCCCGTCGTCGATCCCTCCCGCCAGCTGCTCGGCGTCTGCACCAACCGTGACCTGCGGTTCATCCCGGTCGCCGAATGGTCCACCACCAAGGTCTCCGACGTGATGACCACGGAGTTGTTCACCGCTCCCGACGATGTCACGCCCGAGGAGGCCACCGCGCTGCTGCGCAAGAACAAGCGCGAGCGCCTCCCGCTGGTCGACGAGTCCGGTCGTCTCACCGGTCTCATCACGGTCAAGGACTTCGTGAAGTCCGAACAGTTCCCCGAGGCCTCCAAGGACAGCCAGGGCCGGCTGCTGGTCGGCGCCGGTGTCGGCTTCTTCGGCGACTCGCTCGAGCGTGCGGGTGCCCTGTGCGAGGCCGGCGTCGACGTGCTGGTGGTCGACACCGCGAACGGGCACGCGCGCCTGTCGCTCGAGATGATCCGCACGATCAAGGCCGATCCGTTCTTCGCCGGCGTCCAGGTGATCGGCGGCAACGTCGCCACCCGCGCGGGCGCGCAGGCCCTGGTCGATGCCGGGGCCGACGCCGTCAAGGTCGGCGTGGGCCCGGGCTCCATCTGCACCACGCGCGTGGTCGCCGGCGTCGGCGTCCCGCAGGTCACCGCGATCCACGAGGCGTCCAAGGCCTGCGGGCCGGCGGGCGTGCCGCTGATCGGCGACGGCGGCCTGCAGTACTCCGGCGACATCGCCAAGGCGCTCGTCGCCGGGGCGGACACCGTCATGGTCGGCTCCCTGCTGGCCGGCACCGAGGAGTCCCCGGGCGAGGTCGTCCTCGTCGGCGGCAAGCAGTACAAGGCCTACCGGGGCATGGGCTCGCTCGGGGCCATGTCCTCACGCGGCAAGGAGTCCTTCTCCAAGGACCGCTACTTCCAGGCCGATGTGCCCAGCGACGACAAGATCGTCCCCGAAGGCATCGAGGGCCGCGTCTCCTACAAGGGTCAGCTCGGCACCGTCGTCCACCAGCTCGTGGGCGGGCTGCATCAGTCGATGTTCTACGTCGGCGCGAACACGGTCCCCGAGCTCAAGGACCGCGGGCAGTTCGTGCGGATCACCGCGGCCGGGCTCAAGGAGTCCCATCCCCATGACATGGCAGCGATCATGGAAGCGCCGAACTACGCCTCTCACTGAGTCGTGCACCACGCCTCGCGCTGGGTCTCGCACCGAGCCTCGCGCCGAGTCTCGCACTGAGCCTCGCACGGGCGCGTCCTGATCGGTGGGGATAGCCCCCGCCGATCAGGACGGATCCCTGGATGGAGCGCGGCCGGAGCGGGCTCCTAGCATCGAGTTCATGAGCTTGCAGAACACGCAGTCCGCCGTCGGCCCGTCCTCCACGGAGACGCCCCATACGTCCTGGCAGGCCCCCGCCGGCGCCGGCACCGACGCGCCTTCCGATGCGCCTTCCCCGGAGCGGCGCGGTCGAGCAGTCGCTTCGTCCTGGGGGTTCGCGCTCGCGCTGATCGCGCTGCTCGGCTCGATCGCAACGATGGCCTTCGTGGGGCTGACGGTGGTGCCGATGGAGACCGCCTCGGGCTATCACCTCAGCGACACCCCTGCCTGGTATCAGACAGCGGTGCTCGGGGCCTTCGGATCACTGCTGCTGTGGACCGTGATGGGTATCGCCGCGATCGTGCTGGGCATCGTCGGCCTGGTCGGGAACCGTGGGACGATCCGCGGCGTCCTCGCGATCGTGCTCAGCGTGGTGGCTCCCCTCCTGGTGCCTGTCGTCCTGGGCACGACCATGGCGGTGGACATCGCCCAGCTCTGAGACGAGCCGTCCGCCGGTGCACTTCGGCGCGAGTTGCCCGGGACCGGGCCTCCCGAGCGGAGGTCCGCGGCCCGGGGAGGGGCGCGGGAGGAAAGGGTCCTGTGGGTCCTGTGGACGACGGGTCAGGAACGTCGGCCCCGGCATCTAGGCTGGCCCCATGACTGCGGCACCCCTGTCCTGGACCGATGCGCCCCTGCTCGGATTCGACACCGAGACCACCGGCACCAATGTGGCCTCCGACCGGATCGTCACGGTGGCCCTCGTGCACTCGGTGGGGCCCGGCCGTGGGAGCGAGACGGTCGCGACCTGGCTGATCGATCCGGAGATGGACATCCCCGAGCCTGCCCAGCGGGTCCACGGGATCAGCACCGAGCACGCCCGCGCCCATGGCATGACGGCGACCGAGGCGCTCGAGGAGGTCGTGACGATGATCGCCGACGCCCTCGGCAAGGACGTCCCGCTCGTCGCGTTCAACGGCGGCTTCGACCTCGCGATCCTCGAGAACGAGCTGACCCGTCTGGGCCTGCCCACGCTCGCCCAGCGACTGGGCCATGACATCGCCCCGGTGATCGATCCGCTGGTGGTGGACCGTGGGGTGGATCGCTACCGCAAGGGCAAGCGGACGCTCACCGACCTCCTGGCCCACTTCGACATCCAGCAGGACGGTCGGCTGCATACGGCCGACGTCGACGTCTCCGCGACGCTCGACGTGCTGCGGGCGATCGTCGCCAAGCACCCCCAGATCGCCGCCTCGTCCCTTGCGGACCTCCACCGCGAGCAGGTCGGCTGGCACCGCACCTGGGCGGAGAACTTCAACGAGTTCCTCAAGAAGAAGGGCAAGACGCCCGACGTCAACACCAGCTGGCCGCTGTGACAAGAGCTAGCGTCCGTGCCTGTCCGGGGCCGTTCGCGGCGCTGATGCCCGGTTCTGATCCGGCCGACGGTAGACTCCCGGTGTGATGAGCGAGATCGAGATCGGCCGCAACAAGCGGGGACGCCGCAGCTACAGCTTCGACGACGTGGCGGTGGTGCCATCCCGTCGTACGCGAGACCCCGAAGACGTCTCCACCGCGTGGCAGGTGGACGCCTACCACTTCGACATCCCGATCTTCGCGGCCCCCATGGACTCGCTGATGTCGCCGGAGACCGCGATCCAGCTCGGCGAGGCCGGCGGGCTCGGCGTGCTGGACCTCGAGGGCCTGTGGACCCGGTACGAGGACCCCTCCGCCCAGTTCAAGCAGGTCGCGAGCGCTTCGGACGACGAGGTCGTGCAGGTCATGCGCGACATCTACGAAGAGCCGGTCAAGCCTGAACTGATCCGTGACAGGATCCAGCAGCTGCGGGACGCCGGCGTCACCGCCGCCGGTTCTCTCTCCCCGCAGCGCACCCAGGAGCATTGGAAGACCGTCGTGGACGCCGGGGTCGACCTGTTCTTCATCCGGGGCACCACGGTCTCCGCCGAGCATGTCTCCACCGGCCGGGAGCCGCTGAACCTCAAGCGATTCATCTACGAGCTCGACGTGCCCGTGATCGTCGGCGGCTGTGCGACCTACACCGCCGCTCTGCATCTCATGCGCACCGGGGCGGCCGGCGTGCTGGTCGGCTTCGGCGGCGGCGCGTCGCAGACCACCCAGGAGACCCTCGGGATCTCCGTCCCCCTCGCGAGCGCCGTGGCGGACGTCGCCGCAGCTCGCCGCGATTACATGGACGAATCGGGCGGCCGTTACGTGCACGTCATCGCCGACGGCGGACTGGGGCGCTCCGGCGATCTGATCAAGGCGATCGCCTGCGGCGCCGACGGTCTCATGGTGGGTGCCGCCCTCGCCCGCGCCGAGGAGGCTCCCGGCCACGGCCACCACTGGGGGAGCGAGGCGCACCACCCCACGCTCACCCGTGGTCACCGCGTCGACGTGGGCACCGTCGCACCGCTCGAGCAGATCCTGTTCGGTCCGTCGATCGCGGCCGACGGCTCGACCAATCTGGTCGGTGCCCTGCGTCATGCGATGGCCACCACCGGGTACCTCGACCTCAAGGAGTTCCAGCGCGTCGAGGTCGTGACCACCGCGTGATCCTCGAGTCGAGCGCGCGATGACCATCCGGGCCGGGGGCGTGCCCTCCGGCACCGCCGCGCGGGGCAGGCGGCAGGGCCGCCTCATGCCGACGCTGGCGCTGCTCCTGGGGCTGCTGTGCGTCGCAGTGTGCATGCTGCTGCTGTTCGGCCCGATGTACGAGGAGTATGCGAACCCTGGTTTCCTGGTGGCGGGTGCCGCATACGCTGCATTGGCTCCCGTCCTGCCGTGGTGGATCTACGTGCTCCTGATGGAGCGCTTCACCGTGGTCGCGCTCATCATCCTGCTGCTCGTTCTCGCGGTGCTGCCCTGGGGGATCGCAAGGTTCCGGCAACGTGCCTCCCGCAGCCGGCCCTCCTCAACAGCACCCCCTGCCTGGACTTCCACGTCCTCCTGGTCGAGCGGGGGCTCGTCGGCACTGAGCGGCGGAATCTCCTGGCAGGTCACTCGCACGCAGCGCTCCTCGTCCGTGACCTTCGGTGACGACGACCTCCTCGTATCCGACGACGGCGCGGGCGCAGGTGTGGGACTGATGAGCGTCCAGGACCTGAAAGCCATGGCCGGCGTCGCAGGCATCCCCTGGAAGTCCGTCTACGAGACCGAGGGCGGTGCCCGTGCACTCCTGGAGATCCTCCGGGCGCTGCATGCCGGTCCGTCCGCGCGGTCCAGCTCGGACTCCACGCGGCGCTCCGCCGCAGAACCGCGCACCGAGGACGCGCCGGCCGGGCAGAACGCATTCGCCTCGTCGAGTGACCCGAGTGACCCGAGTGACCCGAGTGACCCGAGTGACCCGAGTGACCCGAGTGGCTTGAGCTACCCGAGCGACGCGAGCGAGCCGAATGGCTTGAACGACCCGAGCGATGCGAATGACGTGGGGCTGGAGCAGTCCACGTCGGCTGCAGAGCAGCCGGCGTTCAGCGCGGGACAGCCGGTGTTCGCCGCTGAGCAGCCGCCGTTCCCCGCTGCCCAGCCGTCACCGACGGCGGGGACGCGCTCGTCGGCTGACGGGTCGATGACGCACGACGCTCCGGGTTCGAGCATCTGGAGCAGTGGATTCACCGCCTCCTCGGGGTCGGTCTACACGCCGACCTCCCTCTACGACTCCGCTCGGGCGGAGCACGAGATCTTGGGCGACGACGACCAGGACCAGGGCGAGGAGGTGAGCCGATGAGCGACCGCGCCGAGAACGTCCGCGCGGCCGGTGACGGCGCGGGACGGATCCTGCGCCCCTGGCGGCTCGTGATCGCGCTCGTGCTGGCCGTCGCGGCCTCTCTGTGGGTCTACGACGGATACACCGGGGTGCTCCACAGTTGGTCGCAGTTCAGGTACGCACGATATTTCGTGTTCGATCCGGCCAGCGGATTCCCCAGCCTCGTGCTGGCGCTCTTCGTCCTGTCCGCTGTGCCCGGGATGCTCGTCCGGCTGGGCAGCCGTCGGCGCATTCAGGAGACACGCACCCGGACACCCTCCGGAGCATCATCAGGTGGACCTGGGGCCTCGACGACGGATGAGGAGCTGCTGCGTGTGCCGTCGACGGAGCTCTCCGAATTGGGCGTCGAGCACCGCTGGCAGATGGCCCAGGCGCTCGGCATCCCGTGGCGTGATGAGCTGATCGTCGACGCTCAGGGGTGGGCCGTTGCATGCCGCGAGGCGGCAGAGCGTGAGGCTGACCGGCTTCGTCAGTGATCGGACTCTGCGATGCCTCCGCACAGATCCGCGGATGCCGAACGACGCAGAGAGGAACCTCGGGAGAGGGGTGGGGCAGTGGATCTCGTCTGGATGGTGTTGCTCGGAGTCGTCCTCGTCGTGGTGGGCACGCGGACAGGCTCGCGGAAGCGCTCCAAGAATCGTCGGGACCGCTCCCCGTCGAATGACGGGGCACGGCAGGACTCCTGGCCGACGCCGGGGCGCACCACAGTGACGATGCGTCGCAAGGTCGAGCCGTGGCGACCCAAGGGCCGCGCGCAAGCGTCGACTCAGAAGAGCGCGGAACCTCCGCAGAACCCGGAGTCCCCGCTGAGCCCGGCGAGCACGATCGGCGCGGCGACGACGCCTGAGCAGGCAGCCCCGGAGACGCGGATGGACCAGGAGCCGGCTCCCTCGCAGGCCCCGTCGGCAGTGATGGAGCCGGCCGAGACGGAACCGGCCGAGACGGAGCCGGCCGAGAGGGAACCGGCCGCCGCGGCGGACGAGGCCACGCCTGCGCTGCCGACGGTGCCCGCGGAACCGGACCGGCTGGACAGCGTCGGTCAACCGGACGGCGCCGAGGTGCCGAGCGAAGCAGAGGTGTCGAACAGTGCCGAGCTGTTGAATGGAGCCGAGCTGCCGAACGGCGCCGAGCTGCCGGATGGCCCGGAACTGACGGATACCCCGGAACTGACGGATATCTCTGACCCGCAGACGCCCGCGTACGAGACGGAGCTCCCGGAGGCCTGGGCCTCGCTGACCACCCCTGCCGTGTTCTCTGGGAGCTCTGCGGTCTACACCCCGACGAGCGTCTACCGGAGTGGCTTCTCGCTGACCGCGGACTCCGCGGACCCTCCGGAGGATCAGGACCCTCAGGAGGGTCAGGACGAACAGGGCCCTCGGGGGGAACAGAACCCTTAGGGCGGTCCGGACGATAGGGGTCCGCGGTCGACCTCACGGGACGAGCAGGCGCCCGCCCCCTGAGGATGACCGCGGAGCCCGGGCCCTCGGGGACGCTCGGCGTCAGGACCGCACGCGCGCGATGATCCCCCAGACCAGCAGTGCGATCGCGAGCAGGCCCAGCACGATCGGGATCACCAGGCCGATGACGAGGGCGATGAGGGTGCCGCCCACTCCGACCTCACCGATCGCGACGTCGCCGGCTCCAGCGCAGGTGATGGTGACCTCCTGATCGGAGGTGACGTCCAGTTGACCCACCGGCGTGTACTCCGTGCCGTCGACGGTCGCTGTCAGGGTGGTGACCTCGGGCTCCCAGTTGACTCCCGCACCGTCCTCGACCGTGCATGACGCCGAGTTCGCCTCGGTCGTGGGGACGTACACGAAGTGCAGCGAGGACGACGAGGCGTCGAACGTGACGGAATCGCTTCCGGACGGCACCGGGGTCACGGAGAGCATCGCGATCATCATGACGACGACACCGGCGAGAATGGGCATCACGAGCAGGCCGATGCCGTTGGCGATGATGCCCAGGCTGCCGAAGATGATCCGCTTCAGGCCCCGCTTCCTGCGCGGCTCGTAGTAGGTGCCGTAAGGCTGCTGGTACGCCATCAGTTCCCCCTGGGTACGCCGTAGATGGTCCCCACAGAATACGGGCTGGAGCGCTCTCGCGAGACGGGGAGGACTACCCATGGCCGGACGGTGCCGGGACCAGAGCGGCCACTGTCGGCACAGCGGGCTGCCGCACTTGTTTACGGACCGAAGGTGTTGCATAATTCATTCGGACGAGACCTGTCGTGCGGTCGCGCCGCTGACGCACCGCGGCTCGTCGGCAGCGGATTCGGGCGGCGCCGATGCCGGTTTCGGTGCGGGCGATGGTGGTGGCCGGCGGCCCGAGGACTGCCGGTCGACGTCGCCTGCGGCGATGAGGTCATTCGGATCCCGAGACGCCTCTTGTCACCGCAGCGACCGCACCCCATACTCGATCTGACACAGCGTCAGGAAAATGGGTTCGGGTAGATGTTCGGCGACGATCCGACGATCCGACGATCCGACGGTCCGACGGCTCGACGGTTCACCGGTCCGACGGCCGGACAGTCTGCCGGACTCCGGCCCCGGATCGATCGCTCTCTTCCGGCGCACCATGCAGAACGAGGAGCGTCATATGGCCATCACCACGACAGCGGGGGAGAGCACTGCGGTGCAGGATCCGGCCACGAGTTTCTCGACCCTCCTTCGGGAGGCGACGCGCGAGGAGCACTCCGACGCGGAGAACAAGGGCTTCATCACCCGCCTGATGGGCGGCGAGCTGCTGGAGGAGGACTACTGGCGACTGCTCTCGCAGTATCTGCCGGTGTACGTGGCCCTCGAAGAGGCGATCTCCGCGGCCGCCGAGCACGACGCGCTCGCGGCCGCTTTCCACGATCCGCGCTTCGCTCGCGCCGCGGCGATCCGGGAGGACTTCGCACGACGCTTCGGTGAACACGACGGGATCGACGCGCCCCTGCCCGTGACGCAGCGGTACGCGGTGCGGATCCGTGAGGCGTCGGTTCCGCAGCTGCTCGCGCACCACTACCTGCGCTATCTCGGTGACCTCTCCGGGGGACAGGCGATCGGTGCTCTGGTCGCGCGCCACTACGGCGTGCCGCGCGAGCAGCTGACGATGTGGGACTTCAGCGACATCGACGCCCCCAAGCGGGTCAAGGACGCCTACCGGGCACAGTTGGACGAGATCGTGGATCCGCGGGTGCGCGAGGACTACCTGGACGAGGCGAAGCTCGGCTACCAGCTGGCAGGCGAGATGTTCCGCGCGCTGGACGCCTGAGCAGGTCTCGCCGCGCTCGCCCGGCGCGAGGGCATCCCGCGCACACGGGCCGGCCCCGGGTCAGTCCTCTCCGCGCGTGCCCTCTGTTCCGCGTACGCAGTCTGCTCCGCGAGCGTCCTCTGCTCCGCGCGGGACGTCTCCGTCGCGTCTCTCGCGCGCGACCTCGGCAGCCTGCTGCGCGATGGACAGCTCCTCGTTCGTCGGCACGACCATCACGAGGGTTTTCGAGGCGGGCGTGGAGATCACCCGTGCCTCCTTGCTGCGCACCGCGTTCGCCTCGAGATCCAGCTCGATGCCGAGGTCCTCGAGGCCTGTCAGCACGCGCTCACGCACCATCGGCACGTTCTCGCCGATACCGGCGGTGAAGGTCAGGACGTCCAGGCCGCCGAGCACGAAGGTGTAGGAGCCGAGGTACTTGCGCAGGCGATGCACGTAGACGTCCATGGCGAGGATCGCGGCCTCGTCGCCGTCCTCGACGGCGGCGGTGATATCGCGGAAATCGCTCATCCCGCACATCCCGATCATCCCCGAGCGCTTGTTGAGGATGTCGTCGATCTCAGGAGCGTCGAGCCCCGCCCGGCGATGCAGATGCAGGTAGATCGTGGGATCGATGTCGCCGGTGCGCGTGCCCATCACGAGCCCCTCGAGCGGGGTGAGCCCCATCGAGGTCTCCACCGCCTGCTCACCGAGCACTGCGGAGGCGGACGCGCCGTTGCCCAGGTGCATGACGATCTGGCGCAGGCTCGACACGTCGCGGCCCTCGGCCGCCAGCCGATCGGAGACCGTGCGGGAGATGTACTGATGGCTGGTGCCGTGCGCTCCGTAGCGACGCACCCTGTACTCCCGGGCGACCTCGCGGTTCAGGGCGTAGTTCGCGGCGGCCTCGGGCAGCGCGGTGAAGAACGCGGTGTCGAAGACGGCGATGTGCGGGACGTCGGGCAGCAGCGCCTTCGCCCCGTCGATGCCGTCGACCGCCGCGTAGTTGTGCAGGGGCGCGAGCTTGCCGAGGTCGTGGATGTCCCAGCGCACCTGCTCATCGATCAGGACCGGGGAGGAGTAACGGGCTCCGCCCTGAACCACCCGGTGGCCGACGGCGCGGATCCGGTCATCGGCGAAGGAGAGCCCGACGTCGGTGAACAGGGACTGCACGATCGTCATCGCCTGCCCGTGGTCGGGGACGTCCCCCTCGAAGCTCGATTCCTGCTGGCCCGCGGTGAGGGAGGCGACGCCGCGCTCGAGGCCGATGCGCTCGACGATCCCGGAGGCGTCGACCGTGCCCGTCTCGGGGTCCAGCAGCTGGAATTTCAGCGACGAGGAACCGGAATTGATGACGAGGACGCGGGCCTCTGCGGCGGGATCGGTCATGGGCGTGTCAGCTCCTGGGCAGTGGGATCAGAGGGCGGAGGCGGTGCCGGCACCGGGCGACGGCTCCGCCTGGGCCTGGATGGCGGTGATGACCACCGTGTTGATGATGTCCTCGACGAGGGCCCCACGAGAGAGGTCGTTGACCGGCTTGTTCAGTCCCTGCAGGACTGGCCCGATGGCGATCGCCCCGGCGGAGCGCTGCACCGCCTTGTACGTGTTGTTGCCGGTGTTCAGATCAGGGAAGACGAACACCGTGGCGCGGCCGGCGACCGAGGAGTCCGGCAGCTTGGTCTTGGCGACCGAGGCGTCCACGGCGGCGTCGTACTGGATCGGTCCCTCGACGTCGAGGTCGGGATTCTCCGTGCGCACCAGGCCGGTGGCCTCGCGCACCTTGTCCACGTCGGCCCCGGTGCCGGAGGTGCCGGTGGAGTACGAGAGCATCGCGATCCGCGGGCTGATGCCGAACTGCTCGGCGGTCGCGGCGGACTGCGCGGCGATGTCCGCGAGCTGCTCGGCGGTGGGATCGGGGTTCACGGCGCAGTCGCCGTAGACCAGCACACGGTCCTCGAGCGCCATGAGGAACACCGAGGAGACGATCTTCGCGCCGGGCTTGGTCTTGATGATCTCGAAGGAGGGGCGGATGGTGTGCGCCGTGGAGTGCGCCGCGCCGGAGACCATCCCGTCGGCCTCGCCCATCTGCACCATCATCGTGCCGAAGTAGGAGACGTCCTGGATCCTCTCGCGGGCCTGCTCCAGGGTGACGCCCTTCTTCGCCCGCAGCCGGGCGTACTCCGCCGCATACCGGGACAGGTGCTCCTCGGACTGCGGCGAGACGATCTCCGCCTCGGAGATGTCGTGTCCCAGCTGGGCAGCCCTCGCCCGGATCTGGTTCTCCTCACCCAGCAGGATGAGGTCGGCCACGCCCCGCGCGAGGATCGATTCCGCGGCGGCGATGATGCGGGGGTCCTCGCCCTCGGGCAGCACGATCGTCTTCTTCTCGCCGCGGGCGCGCGCCAGCAGCTCGAACTCGAACATCATCGGGGTGACGACCTCGCTGCGGCTCACCTCGAGCGCCGCCAGCACGTCGGCCGTGGGGAGGTGCTCGGCGACCGCACGACGGGCGGCGTCCATCTTCTGGGGGCTGTCGGCGCTCAAACGCCCGCGGGTGCTAGCCACCTTCACCGCGGTGTCGAACGTGGACAGGTCCGACGCGATGATCGGAAGGTCCTGCTGCACGCCGGAGATGAGTCGGCTCACCTCGCCGGGGACGTCGTAGCCGCCGGTCAGCACGATCGACGAGAGCGCCGGGAAGGTGCCGGACTGCTGCGCCATGATCAGGCCCGGCAGCAGGTCGTAACGGTCGCCCGGAGCGATCACCGTGCAGTTCTCGGTGAGGCGGCTGAGCACATTGGGCAGGCTCATTGCGGCGATCACGGTGCCGATCGCCACACGGCCCATCCATTCCGGGTTGCCCTGCAGGAGAGAGCCTCCGACGGCGTCGTGGACCTCCTGCACGGTCGGGGCCATGATCACGGGGTTCTCCGGGATCACGGAGACCAGCGCGCCCTCGACCCTCGCTGCAGTCGCCTCGCGCACCTGCTCCAGGGCATCGAGGGGGGCACGGTTGACCACGACGGCGATCGGGGTGGCGTGGTGCGCGGTGAACTGGCCGACGGACACTGCGGTGAGGGAGGCGATCTGCTCGGGGGTGCGATCCAGGCCGGAGACGACCAGCACCACCGGGGCCCCCATGTTCGCTGCGACCTCCGCGTTGAAGGTCAGCTCCGTGGGATTGGCGAGATCGTCGTAGTCGCTGCCGAGCACCACGAGCATCGAGTAGCGCTCGGTGAGGTCGCGGTAATGGCTGAGGATGCGCTCATGGGCGGTGTCCGGATCGGAGAGCAGCAGCTGGTGATCCACGCCGATCGCGTCGTCGTACTCCTGGTCGACGGCCGGATGGCTCGTCAGCAGGTCGACGGCATGATCGCGCGCGCGGTCGGCCTGCACGACGGGTCGGTAGACGCCGACCCGGTCGGAGCGGGAGGCGAGCGCCTCGAGCAGACCGAAGGCCACCATCGACTTCCCGGTCGTCCCCTCGGGACTGGCGATATACACACTCTGAGTCACAGCAGCCAGCATAGGCGCGCTCGGCCGCCGACGGCGGGGACCTCCGCCCTCGGAGTCGGGACCCTCGGAGCCCGGCGGGGGCGGGAGTCTCGGCGGCCCCGCCGACGTCGCACAGATCTCCCTCCCCAGCCCCTGTTGTCTTAGCCGGGTCCCAGGTGCGACTCGTACGATGAGCCTCATGCTCCGCGTCGCCCTCCGTCCCCGATTCCTGGGCCTGCTCGCCCTGATGGTGGTGGCGACCCTCGTCTGCGGCCTGCTCGCAGGCTGGCAGTGGGACCGTGCTCACCGCGCGATCACCGACAAGGCGGACGGCCCCGCACAGCTCGGCGACATCGAGGACGTGCTCGGCGTCGGCGACGCGGTGACCAATGCGATCGTCGGGGACATCGTGACGGCGACCGGTGCTTTCACGGCGGACGACCAGGTCGTGGTGCCGGGGCGGTCCATCGACGGCGAGGACGCCGCGATCATCGTGGCCGCGCTCCACGTCGACCTCGACGACGGCACCGAAGCGCTCCTGCCGGTGGCCCGCGGCTGGGTCCGGGCCGACGAGGTCACCGGGGACGACGGGGAGATCGACGCCTCTCTCGCCCCACCGGTCCCCGACGGCCAGGTGCAGGTCACGGGCCGCCTCGAGGCCAGCGAATCCGCCGTCGGGGGAGTGGAGGACGGTGTCGTCGACGAGATCGCGACCCCGTTGCTCGTCAACGAGTGGGGTTCGCCGATGTATGCCGGATTCGTCGCCGTGACCGAGCCCGCCGACGGCATGCAGCCGATGCCCCCGGCGGAGTCCGCCTTCTCCAAGGGGCTGAATTGGCAGAACATCGGCTATTCCCTGCAGTGGGTGCTGTTCGGCGGTTTCTTCCTCTTCCTGTGGTGGCGGTCGGTGCGCACCGCCTATCTCGACGAGCTCGCCGAACAGCGTGAAGCCCTCGAGCGATCGGTCGCAGGCTCCGCCGAGTCCGGCTCAGCTGCGTCCTCGTCCTCGGCGACTTCCACCGATCCCTCCGTCGGCCCTGCCGTGTCCTCGGCGGCTGCTGACGATCCCTCTGTCGGCCCTGCCGTGTCGTCGGCGGCTGCTGACGATCCCTCCGTCGGCCCTGCCGTGTCCTCGGCGGCTGCTGACGATCCCTCCGTCGGCGCCACCGCTGACGCTGCCGCGGCGTCCGCCGCCCCCACCGCCTCGGCCTCCGTGCAGGCCGGCTCGACCCTCGATAAGGACGTGTGACCCGTGCCCCCCTCTCGCCCCCTGGACGAAGTCGCCATTCGGACCTCTTTCGCCCGCTTCCGTGTGGCCTCCATCGTGGAAGGCATCGCACTGCTCGTGCTGGTGTCGATCATGATCATGCGTTATGTGGTGTTCGGCGGCGAGGCGATCTTCACCAGCACCTCCGACACCTGGGCACAGATCTCGAAGACCTGGTCCCCGATCCACGGCCTGATCTACATGATCTACGTGATCCTCAGCTTCGACCTGTGGGCGAAGATGCGCTGGGGCCTGCCCCGGATGGTGCTCCTGATGTTCTTCGGCGTGATCCCCGTGCTCTCGTTCTTCGGCGAGCGGTGGACGCACCAGTCGGTGGATGCCGACCTCAAGCGTCGCCCCACCCTCCAGGACAAGGCCCCGGACTCGGCGGACGGGGCCCCGGGCGTCTGAGCAGGCTCCTGAGGTGCGCGCCACCGGGATGCCTTCGACGGCCCCGCTCGAGAGCCTTCGACGCGCCACCCGGGATGCCTTCGGCTCCTCGCCGGGGCTGTCTCGCGGGCACGGTCCGGGATGCCGTGCCCGCGACGAGAGTTCTCCGCTCGGGCACGGGCGTGACGAGTATTGCGCTCCTCCCGGCCCCCAGGTGACGCATCCGGGCCGCGTGCGCCCGTAGACTCTGCATCGTGACCGACACCGACCAGCGCCCAGTCCTCGTCGTCGACTTCGGAGCGCAATACGCCCAGCTCATCGCTCGACGTGTCCGCGAGGCACGGGTCTACTCCGAGGTCGTGCCGCACACGATGCCGGTGGAGAAGATCCTCGCCAAGCAGCCACGCGCGATCATCCTCTCCGGCGGGCCCAGCTCCGTCTACGCCGATGGCGCCCCGCGCCTGGACCCGGCGATGCTCGAGGCCGGCGTGCCCGTGCTCGGGCTCTGCTACGGCTTCCAGTCGATGGCCGCCGCGTTGGACGGCACCGTCGCCCCGACGGGCGTGCGTGAATACGGCGCCACCCGACTCGAGGCCCTCGACGCCTCCTCGCAGCTGCTCAGCGCGCAGGACGTCGACCAGAACGTGTGGATGAGCCACGGCGACTCCGTGACCGCAGCCCCCGCGGGCTTCGACGTCATCGCCTCCTCGTCGGGCAGCCCCGTCGCCGCCTTCGAGAACCGGGAGAAGCAGCTCTACGGCGTGCAGTGGCATCCCGAGGTCGGCCACTCCGACCGCGGCCAGGAGGTGCTCGAGAACTTCCTGCGCCACGGCGCCGGTATCGCGCCCAGCTGGACCACCGGCAACGTCATCGAGGAGCAGGTCTCCCGGATCCGCGCCCAGGTGGGCGAGGGCGCCGCGATCTGCGGGCTCTCCGGCGGCGTCGATTCCGCGGTCGCCGCGGCCCTCGTGCAGCGCGCCATCGGCGATCGCCTCACCTGCGTCTACGTGAACCATGGCCTCATGCGCCAGGACGAGTCCGAGCAGATCGAGAAGGCCTTCGGGGAGTCCACCGGCGGCGCCAAGCTCATCATGGTCGATGCCGAGGAGCAGTTCCTCACCGCTCTGGCGGGTATCACCGATCCCGAGCAGAAGCGCAAGATCATCGGGCACGAGTTCATCCGCTCCTTCGAGAGCGCCCAGGAGGACATCCTGCGCGAGCGGGGCGTCATCGAGGGTGATCACGCCGAGGCCAAGGCCTTCCTGGTCCAGGGCACCCTGTACCCGGATGTCGTCGAGTCCGGCGGCGGCGAGGGCGCGGCCAACATCAAGAGCCACCACAACGTGGGCGGACTGCCCGAGGACCTCTCGTTCGAGCTGGTCGAGCCGCTGCGCGCCCTGTTCAAGGACGAGGTGCGCGCCGTCGGCTCGGAGCTGGGCCTGCCCGACGAGATCGTCTGGCGTCAGCCGTTCCCGGGCCCCGGTCTGGGCATCCGCATCATCGGCGAGGTCACCAAGGAGCGCCTGGACATCCTGCGCCACGCCGACGCCATCGCTCGCGCCGAGCTGACCGCCGCGGGCCTGGACCGCGACATCTGGCAGTGCCCGGTGGTGCTGCTGGCCGAGGTGCGCTCCGTGGGCGTGCAGGGAGACGGCCGCACCTACGGCCACCCCGTCGTGCTGCGACCCGTCACCAGTGACGACGCGATGACCGCCGACTGGGCCAAGGTGCCCTACGACGTGCTCAGCCGGATCTCGACGCGCATCACCAACGAGGTCAGGGAGATCAACCGCGTCACTCTCGACATCACGAGCAAGCCGCCGGGAACCATCGAGTGGGAATGATCGACCGGGCGTGACGGCCCGACCCGTCACGCTTTTGTGAGCTGGGGACCGATGTTTCGCCAAACATCGGTCCCCAGCTCACATTTCGTCTGGCGTGGCGGGCGTGGCGCGGCGCGGCCTGACGTGGTCTTCCCGATGTGGCTCGGCATGGCCTGGTGTGGCTCGGCATGGCCTGGTGTGCATGTGCAGCCCGTCCCGTCCCGGCCTGGCCCGGGTGCGTGTCTCGGGTACGTGGCGGAGAGAGCCGCGGGTGTCAGTCCCGCGGCGGCTCGAGCAGGCGCGAGGGGTGCGCGTCGGCCGACGAATGCCAGGACTGGGTGCGCTCGTAGGTCTCCCAGCCCATCGACTCGTACAGGCCGTCCGCGCCGGTGGGAGAGTCGTTGTCGACCTCGAGATCCACGTGGGTGCGGCCGCGCTCGGCGGCGTCCTGGGTCGCGGCGCGCAGCAGGGACTTCGCGATGCCGTGCCCGCGTGCGCTGCGGTGCACCCCGAGGTACTCCAGGTAAGTGCCCTCGCCGAGCGTCGGCGTCGCCGACATCCGCGCGGCGACCAGTCCGCCGGCGGGGAGCCACTGGCCCTCGCGCTCGACCTCCGCGATCCACCAGTGGTCCCAGGCGGCCTCGTCCGGGCTCTCGATGAGACGCTGGACGAACTCGGCGAAGGATTCCCGGTACGAGTTGAAGTGATCGGCGAAGGACTCCTCCAGCATCCGGTGCACGGTCCGCACGTCCTGCGCGACGGGGAGCCCGGACTCATGGCGATGGACCGGACGCACGCGAGTGCCTGCGCGGGGCTCGCGAGTGGTGATCGCTTCGCCGGCGTTCACCGGCCGACGCATGTGCAGCCAGGTGCGCACCATGTCGTAGCCCGCGGCGGCGAGGAGACGGCTGCGATCGGTGTCCAGCTCGTTCGCATCGCAGGACAGCTGAGTGGAGCCCAGTCCCCGGTGGCGGGCGAAGGACCCGCCGACCTCGACGGCCCAGTCCAGCAGGGAGGCGGCGAGGGCATCGCGATCGGGGACCTCGGTGTCGACCACGAACTGCACGTTGGTGCGGCCCGAGGCACGGTCCTCGAGTGCGATCCAGGCGACCGGCGCGCGATCCGTGCTGGGGGAGCCGTCGTGCGCGGTGGGCACCACCACGACCTGGCGACGGGACCAGGACTTCAGTCCGACCATGCGCGAGCGCAGTCCGTCGGGATCAGCCGCCCCGTCAGGCGTATGGCGTCGGATGCCTGCCGTCACGAGCGCGGCGACTGGGTCGACGTCCCTCTCCAGAGGGAGACGCGAGGTGAACCGTCCCTCGAGGGCGGGCGGGATCGTGGGCGGGAAATGATCGACGAGGAGCACCGGTTCATGGTGCCACGTACGGGCCGGGCAGGGCAGGGAAAGCGGCTGGGAGGGAGAGAAGGGATGCAGGATCGAAAGGTTCGCGCTGTCGCTCCGGCAAGCAGAACGGCGGCTTCCACGCAGAACGATGGCTGCGGGTAGCGGGCGGCTGCCTCCGGAGACGGTTCCGCAAGGCCCGCGTTGTGGAGCCCGGCGCGTCCCGCAGCCCGACGGCGCGGGTGCCCCGGGGAACAGGCGGCCCGACGGTGTGGGCATCCCGGCGCGTCTGGCAGCCCGACGGTATGGGCACCCCGGCGAAACAGGCGGAATGAGGCGTCCTCAACGCCTACTGCCCCCGGGTACTGAGGAGTAACGAGCATCCGACCGGCTCAGGGACAGAGGAGCCCCCACCGGTGGGTCGGTGGGGGCTGCTCCAAGAGCCCGAGAGCCCGAGCCCGGGCGCTCGACAGGCCCGGCGGGTGGTATCAGCGGTCGGAGGACTGCGCCAGGTGGTCGCCGTGGCCGCCGCCGTCGTACCCGCGGTCGCTGTCGTAGCCGCCCCGGCCGCCGCCGTCGTGGTTGCCATCGTCGTGGCCGGCCGGTGCCTCGCCGGAGGCGCCCACGGCCGCCAGCTCACCGGTGTGCGGGTGCGCTTCCTGGGACTCGCTGCCCGTGCCGGCGAAGTCCGCCGCGGCGTCCGAACCGGGCTGCACCGGGGTCTCCTCGACCGTGTGCAGGGTCTCGCGCAGAGGCACCTGCTTGATGAACAGCGAAAGCACCAGGGCGATGAGCACGAAGGGGAGCGCGGTCAGGAACACCATGTGCATGGCGTCCCCCATGCCCATCCGGATCGGCTCCACGAGGAAATCGGGGAGCTTCTCGAGAGCGGTCGGATCCAGCACGGCGCTCTCCAGGCCCGAGCTGTCCACCGACCCTCCGGACTGCTGGAGCGCAGTCATCTTCTCGGGCGGGATCTGCTCGAGCTGCGTCTGGATGGAGCTGGACATCTGCGCGGTCATCACGGTGCCGAGCACCGCGGTGCCGATGGTCGAGCCGATATTGCGGAAGAACTGGATCGCAGCGGTCGCGACGCCGAGCTCGCGCTGGGCGACGACGTTCTGCACCACCAGCGTGTACACCTGCATCGACAGACCGAGCCCCAGGCCGATGACGATCATCGCCATGGTCAGCTTCAGCTGGGAGTCGCCGTACTCCATGCGGGAGAGCAGCCAGTAGCCGGCCACCAGGACCGCGCCGCCCAGGACCAGGAACTCCTTGTAGCGACCGGTCTTGGAGATGAGCAGGCCCACCAGGATCGAGGTGACGATCATGGCGACGGACAGCGGGATGAGGATCGCGCCGGAGTTGGTGGCGGAGACGCCCATGACTCCCTGGGCGTAGACCGGGATGTAGATGATCGCGCCGAACATGGCCACGGCGATCGCGAAGGACGCGGCCACCGACAGTGCCACGATCGGGCGCATCAGCAGGTGCATCGGCAGCAGCGGTTCGGGGACCCGGGTCTCGATGATCACGAAGGCGATGAGGAACACTGCGGCGACCGCGTACATCCCGATGATCACCGGGGAGCTCCAGGCGTAGTCCCCGCCGCCCCACGTGGTGGCGAGCAGTGCGATGACCATGCCGGGGGTGAGGGTGAACATGCCCAGGAGGTCGACCTTGCCGTGCTGGGTCTCGGCGGTCAGGTGCAGGAACTTCAGGATGAACACGAAGGCGATCACGCCGACGGGGAGCATCATGTAGAACAGCCAGCGCCAGCCGAGGTGGTCGGTGACGGAGCCGCCGATGAGCGGGCCGACCACCGAGGTCACGCCGAAGACGGCGCCCATGATGCCCTGGTACTTGCCGCGCTGGCGCGGGGGGATGATGTCGCCGATGATCGTCTGGCTCAGCGGCATCAGAGTGCCCATGCCCAGGCCCTGCACGGCGCGCGCGAAGACCAGGAACCAGAAGTCCGTGGCCATGCCGGCCAGGATCGAGCCGAGCATGAAGATGGCGAGGCCGCCGAGGTAGAACCAGCGGCGCCCGTACAGGTCCGAGAGCTTGCCGACGATCGGGACCGCGACGGCGGAGACCAGCATCGCGGCCGTCGCGATCCAGCTGTAGTGCTCCACGCCGCCCAGCTCGGCGACGATGCGGGGCATCGCGGGGCCGACGATCGTCTGGGACATGGAGGCGACGAACATGCCGAGCATGAGGCCGACGAAGACCAGCTTGCCCTGACGATCCAGGCCGGTGAAGGGGGCAGGGGCGGCCGGGGCCGCGGTGGGGCCGGAGGCTGCGGCAGTGCCGGGAGGTGCTGCGGGGGTCGATGCTGTGCTCATGGAGCTCCTCGGAGGGCGATGGCGGATGGGCGGAGTGGTTCTCGGGCGGGAAGAACTCGTCCGACGGTCGCAGCGCATCCTTGAGCCTCGACCGGAACAGTCTAGCGACCTGTTACATCGACTGCACTATTTCATCGAGTGCAATTTCTGTGATCCGTCGGACTTACGATGGAGGGGTGACTGACGCAGCGACACCCTCCATGCCCCCCGACCCGCTTCCGGGCAGTCCCGACGATCCCCCCGAGGACGGGTTGGGTCTGCGCGAGACCAAGAAGCGCCAGACCCGGATCGCGATGCACCGTGCAGCGGTCGAGCTCGTGGCCGAGCACGGCTTCACGCAGGTGACCGTCGAGATGATCGCGCGGAAGGCCGGGGTCTCCACCCGCACCTTCTTCAACCACTGGGTCACGAAGGATGCGGCCGTGCTGGGGGTGGTCCCCGGCGAAGCCGTGCAGCTCTCGCAGCAGCTGAGGGCACAGCTCGAGGTGGCGAGCCCCCGCGACGCGCTCCGCGCGGTGCTGAGGGACGTGCTCGCCGGGATCCCCGCCGATCCGGAGCTGCGCGAGCTCAAGAAGCTCGTGATGACCAAGGAGCCGCACCTGCACACGATCTCCTCGGGAAATCTCTTCGAGGTGCAGTCCGAGCTGGTCGAGGTGCTCAGCGAGGGGATGCTCGACGAGGGCATGGAGCCCGAGGACGCCCGCCTGCGCGCGGCGATCGTGGTGCAGGTGGGGTTCGCCCTGACCCGCAGCGCGTTCGGGCTCTCGATGACCCGGGGCCTGGATCTGCCCAGCGCGTACGACCGGGTCCTGGAGCTCTACGACGGCGGCCTCCGGGAGGTCTGAGTCCCGGTCGGTCCGGCCGCGCGGACTCGTCTCAGCGCACCAGGCGTCCGATGCCGCTGTCCCAGCCCCGTCCGTCGGCGAGGCGCTCCGCGACGACCTTCTCGAGCCGGGTGGTGCGCGGCAAGGCGGCCGCGTCGTACGGGGGACGCTCGTCGAAGACGAAGAACGCCGCGCCGTCGGGGTTCGGCGAGGTCGACAGGACTTCCCAGCGATCGACGAAGGCGCCGATGTTCGAGGACACGCCCAGCTCCTCGACCAGGGCGCGGTTGATCAGCCAGGAATCGCAGAAGAACTCCGTGCCGAAGCGTGGAGCGGACGGCGGGCGCTGCTCGTCGAGGTCCGCGTAGTGGGTCGTGAAGTAGGCGGTGGCGCGCTCGAAGGAGGCCTCCACCTCGTCAGGGGCGAGGGGCCCGCGGGCGGGGATGTGGGTCCCGACCGCCCAGCGCTCCAGCTCAGTGCCCGGGTCGACCCGATGGAGGTCGAACTGCAGACGTCCCAGGTGGACCAGTCGGCCCGCCCAGTTCAGCGCCGTCCAGCCGCGCTGGTGCAGCCCGAGGCGCCCGCTGGCACGACGGTGCACGCGCATCTGCTGGCCGAGGTCGGCGAGGACCTCCCAGGACAGCTCGGCGCCCAGTCCTCGAGCCTCGTGCCAGGTGCGCACGGTGCTCGTGCCCACGGCGAGGGCCAGGATCGCGATCAGGCCCTCGCCGGGCGCGAGGCGCTCCTGGAGGCGGTCGTGCGTCGAGGCGAGCTCCTCGAGGCGGACCTCGGGGACGTCCAGTCCGGCGCGAGCACGCAGCAGGTTCGCAGTGCGCGTGATCTCGGTGAGGATCTCCTCGTCCGCGACCGCTCGGGGCAGCAGGGGCAGCAGCTCCTCGCGGTCCCGGCCGGTGATCCCGAGCTGGTCGAGCAGGTCGGGGGCCGACGGTGCGATGAGCAGAGCGGCGACGTCGTCGGGGCCGAGCTCGTCGGCCGCCCGGACGGAGGTCGGCGGATCGCCGAGGTGGTCGGGGCGCGCGGCACGGCGATCTGTCATGGGGCCACCGTATCGCCTGTGCAGCGCTGACTGTGACCCGGGTCGCCCCTCGGCGCCCCGACGCCGTGGCCGGTCACCGCCCGCCCCGACACCGGAGGGGCGGGCGTCCGGCAGGGGCAGGACGGGTGCTGGGCAGGGGAAGGGTGTGTGGTCGCGAAACGGTGCGTTCCGACGCCACGAGGGGCCCCGATCAGCGGATCGGGGCCCCTCGTGGCGTCGCTCAGATGAGCTGCAGGGCTTACTTCTTGCCCTGGTTGGCGACGGCCTCGGCGGCGGCCTTCGCGGCGACCGGATCGAGGTAGCGGCCGCCCTTCTCGACGGGCTGGAAGTTCTCGTCGAGCTCGTACACCAGCGGCTGGCCGGTGGGGATGTTCAGCCCGGAGATCTCCTCGTCGGAGATGCCGTCGAGGTACTTCACCAGGGCGCGCAGCGAGTTGCCGTGGGCGGCGACGAGCACGACCTTGCCGGAGGTGAGGTCGGGCTTGATGCCCTCCTCCCAGTACGGCAGGAAGCGCTCGACGACGTCCTTGAGGCACTCCGCCTTCGGCAGCTGGTCGCCGAGGTCCGCGTACTGCGGATCCTGGTCCTGGCTGAACTCCGAGCCGAACTCGATCTCCGGCGGCGGGGTGTCGTAGGAGCGGCGCCAGGCCATGAACTGCTCTTCGCCGTACTTCTCGCGGATCTCGGACTTGTCCATGCCCTGGAGGGCGCCGTAGTGACGCTCGTTCAGGCGCCAGTCCCGCTTGACCGGGATCCAGTGACGGTCCGCAGCATCCAGGGAGAGGTTCGCGGTCATGATCGCGCGACGCTGCAGGGAGGTGTGCACGACGTCGGGAAGGATGCCGGCCTCCTTCATGAGGTCGCCGCCCTCCGTGGCCTCCTGTCGCCCCTTCTCCGTGAGGTGCACGTCCACCCAGCCGGTGAACAGGTTCTTCGCATTCCAGTCGCTCTCGCCATGGCGGAGCAGCACGAGTGTGTAGGTCATGCTCCCAGGGTACGCGGGGCCGCTGGGGCGCGCATGTCGTGCTCACAGCATCGACGTGCCCCGCTCCTCTAGTCTCGGCTCCATGACCGCTCTCGCGCCCGGCCGCCTCACCGATGTCCCCGTCGTCCTCCTGGATCTTGACGGCACGATCGTCGATTCCGGGCCCGGGATCCTCGCTGCGCTCGCCCACGCCTTCGCCGAGTGCAGGGAGCCGCTGCCTTCCGAGCAGGTGCTGCGCACTTTCATCGGCCCGCCGTTGACGGAGTCCTTCGAAGGGACGCTGGGCCTCGCTCCGGAGCGCTCGGAGCAGCTGCGCCTGGCCTATTCGGCGCACTACCAGGAGCGCGGCCTGCTCTCCGCCGCGCCCTATGCCGGGATCCCTGAGCTGGTCCGTTCTCTCACGGCGCGGGGGCGCACGGTGGCCGTGGCGACCAACAAGCCCGAGACCAGCGCCCGGCGCCTCCTCGCGCACCAAGGGCTGGACGGGGAGTTCGCGCTGATCGGCGGCACCGATCGGGCCACGGGCCGCGATGACAAGTCCGCGGTCATCGCCAGCGTCCTGGATCGGCTTGACCTCCGCTCGGCCGTCGCGGAGGCCGCCTCGCACGAGGTGCCCGCCGCCGTCATGATCGGGGACCGGCTACACGACGCCGAGGGGGCTGCGGCGCACGGACTGCCCGCGGTGCTGGTCGGCTGGGGATACGGGGGAGAGGTCGAGCTGAACGCCGGGCTGCCGGTCGCCCGGACCGTCGAGGAGCTCTCCGGTATGCTGCTGGGCTGAGAGCCCTGCGGGCCCCCCGGCCGCTGAGGGTCCTGCGGGCGCTGAGGGCCCTGCGGCCGCGCTCGTGGTCTGGTCGCACCGCCGGGCTCGCAGATCCCGCCTACGCCTCGACCAGGATGGTGAACGGGCCGTCGTTGACGAGCCCCACCCGCATCATCGCGCCGAAGCGGCCGGTCGAGGCCGTCACCCCGCGTTCGCGGATCGCCTCGACGACGGCTTCCACGAGCGGTTCGGCGACAGGGCCCGGGGCGGCTGCGCTCCATGACGGCCGACGGCCCTTGCGGGCATCGCCGTAGAGCGTGAACTGTGAGACGACCAGCACCTGGGCGCCGGAGTCGACGACGGAGCGCTCACCGTCGAGGATCCTCAGCTCGCAGATCTTCCGTGCGATCGTGGCGGCCTGGGCGGGGCCGTCATCGTGCGTCACGCCCACCAGCGCCAGCACGCCTTCGCCCTCGACGGAGCCGATCACCTCGCCATCGACCTCGACCTGAGCACCGTCGACCCTCTGGAGCACTGCACGCATGCTCCGATGGTGGCACACGGCCCCGGCCGACGGACGCGAGCGCTCAGTAGGGCTGGATCGTGTCGATCCGGCGCTCCTGCGTGGGGGATTCGTCGCCGGGGGTCGCGGCGGGGGCGCCCGGGGCCTCCGGGGCCTCTGCGGCCACCGGGTGGGGGAGCCGCGCAGCAGGAGGCGGGGTGGAGGACGCCGACTGCGGCAGCGCACCGGAGGGAGAGCCGCCTCCGGGCTGCGGAGGTGACCCTGCCAACGACTGCGACTGCGACTGCGACTGCGACTGCGACTCCGGCTGCACCTGGGCCTGCGGCTGCGTCCCGTCCTGCTCCGCCGGTGCCGGCGGCTGCGGAGCGACCCCGCTCGGGCTGTCGGGGTCAGCAGGCTGCACCGGGGAGGGGATCTGCGCGGCGGGGCCGCTCGCGGCGGCGATGCGCTCCGACTCCGCCGCACGGGCCTGGGAGACCCATTCCTCGGCGACCCGCACGATCGCCTCGGTCGCCGCTTCCCAGGAGGCCTCCTGCTGACGATGCGGACCGGTGGCCAGGGAGAGGACCACGCCCGCGGAACGCAGGGCGAGCTCCGTGGGGTCCACCCGATCGGCAAAGACGGTGCGCCAGCTGTGGATGGCCCCCTCGACGCGCTCCTGCATCGTCCGATCGATGCGCCCGGCATTGCCGTAGTCGGCGAGCACGCTAAGATGGGCGAGCAGGCAGGCGAGGTCGTCGGACCGTCGGCCGGGACCCACGGTGTCGATGTCGAGCAGCCCCACGACCTTCCCGTCCTGGACGAACACCTGGGCCTCGTAGAAGTCACCGTGGACCACGTCGTGCGGGCCCATGTCGATGCGCTGCTCGAGCGCGCCCAGACCCTCCCGGATGGTGCGCACCAGCGCATCCAGCCGCGGGCCGAGGGACGGGACCGAGGAGCTCACGATCCCTGCGTAGAAGTCGACCGAATCGGTCCATGGGGGCCGCAGGGGCAGCGTATACATCGAGGCGGGGAGCCGGTCCAGCAGAGCCACGAGGTCCTCTGCCCGGCACGCGTCCACGCCCTCGTCGATCACCGCGCGGGCGAGCGGCCGGCCGGGCAGCTCCTCGAGCACGACCAGCCCGTTGTGATGGGCGACCACCGCGGGGACCGGGACGCCGGCGGCGAGCAGACGCTGGTGACGCTCGACGATCTCCTCGCTGCGATGGGGCTGCATGACCTTCAGGAAGACGGCGTGATCACCCTGGCTGGCGCGCAGCACCGCGCGTCGGCCGGGACGATAGGAGACCACGTCGATCGCGATCGGGACGGCGGGATCCGGGCCCAGCGCGACTCCGAGATCGTGCAGGGTGCGACCCACCACATCCGGGTAGCAGACCAGCGGGAGCATCGGGAGCCAGGGGTCGTGGGGGTAGCGCCACACGCGGACGTTGATATCGCCGTCGGTCATCACCAGCGTCTGCTCGGCGACGTAGAGGTTCTTCTCGCGCTCGCCGATGTGGGCGCTCGCCCCGAACAGCTCCTCGCGGGCGGGAGCCTGCGGGCCGTCGAGCTCGGGCCAGGAGACCATGGTGCGGTACAGCGCCTTGGTGCTGCGGCCGGGACGGTGGTCGACATGATCGAGCTGCCAGCTGTGCAGCACGCCGCCGGAGTTGCCGACGGCTGAGCGGAGCAGCCCGCCGGCTCCGGGCCCGGTGAGAAGCTCCGAGCCGTCCTGCGTACGTGACATGGGGTGAATCCATCTGCTCCGAGAGGTCATCGGCGGACAGCGCCTACGATGCGTGCATGGCTGATCGTACCGATAACCTCACCAGCGGGAACCTTCTGGGAATCCCGGAGACCCGTCTTCCCGACGATTTCATCGACGTCCAGGTGGCCGCCGAGCTCGAAGAAGGCGATCCTCGCGACATCGCCGCGCGTCACCCCGAATCCCCCCTGGCATGGGCCACCCTCGCGCAGGACGCCCTCAGCGACGGCGACGAGGTCGCCGCCTACGCCTACGCCAGGACCGGGTACCACCGCGGGCTCGACGCACTGCGCGGCGCCGGATGGCGAGGCCAGGGCCCGATCCCCGCGTCCCACGCTCCCAACCGCGGCTTCCTGCGGGCGCTCGCGATGCTCGGCGAGACGTCGCGCCGACTGGGCGATGACGTGGAGGGCGATCGGGTCACCGAGTTCCTCCGCGAGGCAGATCCCAGCCTGCTGGGCTGACTCCCAGGGGCTCCTCCCGGCTGTTCAGAGGTTGCCCCCGGGTTCCCCGGGTCGATCTCGACCCGCTTCCGCGCCGGAGCATGGCGCACTTCACCGCCCGCACCTCGTCCAGGCGAGGTGCGGGCGGTGCTTGGTACGATCCACGGGTTCGATCCGTCAGTGCTCGTTCCGTCACTGCTCGTTCCGCTGGTTCCCGCTATCCCCCGTATTCCAGGAGTTGCCATGCCCGCCGTCGTGATCGTCGGAGCCCAATGGGGTGACGAGGGGAAGGGCAAGGCCACTGACCTCCTCGGAGAACGAGTCGACTACGTCGTCAAGCCCAACGGAGGCAACAACGCCGGCCACACGGTGGTCGTCGGAGACGAGAAGTTCGAGCTCAAGCTCCTTCCCGCCGGGATCCTCTCCCCTCAGGTCACTCCGGTGATCGGCAACGGCGTGGTGGTCAGCCTCGAGGCGCTCTTCGAGGAGATCGCGATGCTGGAGAAGCGCGGTGTGGACACCTCCCGCCTGCGGATCAGTGCGAGTGCCCACATCGTCGCCTCGTACCACCAGACCCTCGACAAGGTCACCGAGCGCTTCCTGGGCAAACGCGCCATCGGCACCACCGGTCGCGGCATCGGCCCGGCGTACATGGACAAGATCGGCCGCCTGGGCATCCGGGTGCAGGACCTGTTCGACGAGTCGATCCTGCGTCAGAAGATCGAAGGCTCGCTGCGTCAGAAGAACGAGCTGCTGGTCAAGCTGTACAACCGCCGCTCCGTCGAGATCGACGGGGTCGTCGAGGAGCTGCTCTCCTACGCCGACCGCCTGCGCCCGATGGTGGTGGACACCACCGAGCTGCTGAACTCGGCGCTGGATCGTGACGAGGTCGTGCTCATGGAGGGCGGCCAGGCCACCTTCCTCGACGTGGACCACGGCACCTACCCGTTCGTGACCAGCTCGAACCCGACCGCCGGGGGCGCCTGCACCGGAACCGGCGTCGGCCCCACCCGCATCGACCGGGTGATCGGAATCGTCAAGGCGTACACCACACGCGTCGGCGCCGGGCCGTTCCCCACCGAGCTCGAGGACAAGTGGGGCGAATACCTGCAGACGACGGGCGGTGAGGTCGGCGTGAACACCGGCCGCCCTCGCCGCTGCGGCTGGTACGACGCCCTGATGATCCGCCACGCCGTGCGCATCAACGGCTGCACCGATCTGGTGCTGACCAAGCTGGACGTGCTCACCGGCATCGACGAGGTGCCGATCTGCACCGGCTACGACGTGGACGGCGTGATCCACCGCGACATGCCCATGACGCAGACCGAGTTCCACCACGCGGTGCCGGTCTACGAGACGCTGCCGGGCTGGAGCGAGGATCTCTCCGAGGCACGGACGTTCGACGAGCTGCCGGAGAACGCACGCAACTACGTGCTGCGCCTCGAGGAGCTCGCCGGCTGCCGGATCAGCGCGATCGGCGTCGGCCCGGACCGGACCGCCACCATCGCCGTCCACGACCTGCTGCCCTCGGGAACCCGCTGACGTGGTCACCCGACGTACCGATCCCGAGGCCGGACGCAGCGCGCTGGCCGCGTGGGCCGTGGGTCCCGAGGCTCCGCGCGCGGTGCTCGCACCCGCCGTCCGGCACACCTTGGAGCTGTTCGCCGAGGAGTTCCCCGGCGGAGCCGTGGAGCTGCGGGTCCCGCCGTTCGCTGCGGTCCAGGCGATCACGGGGACCCGACACACCCGGGGCACCCCGCCCGCCGTGGTCGAGACCGACGCCGGCACCTGGCTGGGTCTCGTCAGCGGCGAGCTGACGTGGGGAGATGCCGTGGATGAGGGGCGCGTCCGCGCCAGCGGAGAGCGCAGCGACCTCTCCGAGCTGCTGCCCCTGACAGGCCCCCGCCGCACCGTGCGCACCGCGCGGGAGCAGGCGGCGGACGGAGAAGACGGAGAACAGGAGCCCCGATGAGCATCGCCGTGGAGATCGCCGTCCAGGATCTGGCGGGCCTCGAGACCGCCGCGCTGAGCGGTGCGGATCGGGTCGAGCTGTGCGTGGACCTCGCCCGCGGCGGGACCACCCCGCCGCCCGAGTTCGTCGCTCAGTGCACCGAGCGCGCCGCGGCCATGGTCGCCGCCCGGGATGCCAAGCCGCATTTCGACGTGCACGTGCTGATCCGCTCCCGCGCCGGCGACGACGACTTCCTGGGCCGGCCCGCGGAGTTCGCCTACACCGCGCAGGAGATCGAGGAGATGGCTCGCCAGGCCGAGCAGACCGTGCTCGCCGGTGCTGCCGGAGTGGTGCTCGGCGCGCTCACTCCTGACGGAGCCCTCGACATCCCCGCGATCGAGACGGTGCGGGATGCCGCGCTGCGTGCCGGTCAGTCGGCCGTGCGGGGCGTGATGCTGACCTGCCATCGGGCGGTCGACGCCCTGCCCGGCACCGAGGCGCGGGTCGACGCGGTGCGCACGCTGCTCGGCCTCGGTTTCCACCGGGTGCTGAGCTCGGGCGGCGCCGTCCGAGCCCTCGACGGCGCCGAGGACCTCGGGGCGATGGTCGACGCCGGCGAGGGCATCCTCGACGTGTGCGCCGGCGGG
This sequence comes from Brachybacterium sp. JB7, assembly GCF_003335205.1. Classification (NCBI taxonomy): domain Bacteria; kingdom Bacillati; phylum Actinomycetota; class Actinomycetes; order Micrococcales; family Dermabacteraceae; genus Brachybacterium; species Brachybacterium sp. JB7. The sequence continues at coordinate 99,542 of NZ_QPGN01000009.1, forward strand.
GGAGTCCGCCCCGCAGACATCGCCGACCTCGTGCAGCGCAGCGGGGTGGCCGACGTGCACCTCTCGGCGCGCCGCCGCCCCGGAGCTCCCCGCGAAGCGGAAGCCCCCGATACCCAGACCGACCCCGCGGTCGTGACCGCCGCGGTCGATGCCGCAGGAGTGCTGTGAACGACGACGACATCAGGAACGACGACCCGGCCGATCCGGAGAACCAAGCCGGGGGCGAACAGGCGGGCGTGACACCCGAGGCGACGCAGGAGGCCCCTGCGGACGAGCAGTCGCAGGACACCGCTGCGGACGAGGCTGCGCAGAAGACCGCTGCGGAGGAGAGGTCCGCCGTCGCCGGCTCGACGAGCATCTATGTGCGCCGTCGACGGACTCCGGCCCTGGGGTTCTGGGTGACGCTGGCCATCGCGGTCCCCGCGGTCGTGGCCCTGCTGATCTCGCCGCTGTTCGACTTCGTGGACGCCACCGGTGTGCTCAACTTCATGCTCACCTCGGCCGTCTTCATCGGCGTGCCGCTCGCGGCCATCGCCGCCGCGATCGACGCCTTCCGCCACCGCTCCTCGGGCCCACGAGGACGCTGAGCGGCAGGTCAGGGACGTCATGAGGCGTCCTCGGGTCACGAGTCCCCACGCTGCGAGCCGCCCGGCGACACCGGCGCGTGCACGTCCCCGACACCGAGGGGCGCGTCTCGTCCCGCTCACGGACGACGGGTCGACGGCGGCGGGCTCTGTGTCATCATGGTGCGGTGGCACGCGGCGACGGAAATCTCTCCCACGACCTGCTCCCCGGCGAGAAGGGCCCGCAGGATTCCTGCGGCGTCTTCGGCGTTTTCGCCCCGGGTGAGGATGTCTCGAAACTGACCTACTACGGTCTCTACGCCCTGCAGCATCGAGGGCAGGAATCGGCGGGCATCGCAACCTCCGACGGCTCCCAGATCCTGGTCTACAAGGACATGGGCCTGGTGTCGCAGGTGTTCGACGAGGCCTCCCTGGAGGCGCTCCAGGGTCATATCGCGATCGGGCACACCCGGTACTCGACCACCGGCGGCTCCATCTGGTCCAACGCCCAGCCGACGCTCGGCCCGCGACCGGACGGCACGGTCGCGCTCGCGCACAACGGCAACCTCATCAACACCGAGGAGCTGCAGGCGCTGATCGGTGAGCGGCACGGCATGCCCCGCAGCGGCGAGCTCGCGCGTGGCAACACCACGGACACCGCGCTGGTCACGGCGCTGCTGAACACCGAAGGGCCCCTCGAGGACGCCCTGCGCGAGGTCCTCCCGCGTCTCGCCGGCGCCTACTGCTTCACCCTGATGGACGAGACCGCGCTGTACGCGGCGCGCGACCCGCAGGGGATCCGTCCGCTCGTGCTGGGTCGGCTCGAGCGCGGCTGGGTGGTGGCCTCCGAGACCGCCGCTCTGGACATCTGCGGTGCGAGCTTCGTGCGCGAGGTCGCCCCCGGCGAGATGCTCGTCATCGACGAGCAGGGACTGCGCTCCGAGCAGGTCATGCCCGCCAAGCCCAAGGGCTGCGTCTTCGAGTACGTCTACCTCGCCCGTCCCGACACCCGCATCGCCGGCCGCAGCGTCAACGAATCGCGCGCGGAGATGGGCCGCCAGCTCGCCCGCGAGCATCCCGTGGAGGCCGACCTGGTCATCCCCACCCCGGAATCCGGAACTCCCGCGGCGATCGGCTACGCCCAGGAGTCCGGGATCCCGTACGGCCAGGGCATGGTCAAGAACGCCTACGTGGGCCGCACCTTCATCCAGCCCTCGCAGACCATCCGCCAGCTCGGCATCCGGCTCAAGCTGAACCCTCTGCGCGAGGTCGTCGCCGGCAAGCGCCTCGTCGTCGTCGACGACTCGGTGGTGCGCGGCAACACTCAGCGCGCCGTGGTGCGGATGCTGCGGGAGGCCGGCGCGGCCGAGGTGCATGTGCGGATCTCCTCGCCGCCGGTGCGCTGGCCCTGCTTCTACGGCATCGACTTCGCCTCCCGGGCGGAGCTGATCGCCAACGGCCTCGGGATCGAGGACATCGCCCGCTCGCTCGGCGCGGACTCGCTGGGATACATCTCCGAGGAGGGGATGGTCGCCGCGACCACCCAGCCCGCCGACTCCCTGTGCACCGCCTGCTTCTCGGGGAAGTACCCGGTGACGCTCCCCGAACCGGTCGCCCGTGCCCAGGGCATCATCACCTCGGGAGAGGACAGCTCGTCACAGGACGAGAACCGCTCCATCGCCGTCGGGAAGGACGCATGAACACCACGGACCCCACCGCCCCCGCGATCACCTACGCCGATTCCGGTGTGGACACCGCCGCCGGCGATCGCGCCGTCGAGCTCATGAAGGAGGCCGTCTCGGCGACCCATGGCCCGCAGGTGCTCGGAGGGATCGGCGCCTTCGCCGGCCTCGTCGACGTCAGCGCGCTGAAGGACTACCGGCGTCCGCTGCTGGCCTCCTCGACCGACGGCGTCGGCACGAAGATCGCGATCGCGCGCGAGATGGACGTGCACGACACCATCGGCCGCGACCTCGTCGGCATGGTCGTCGACGACATCGTCGTGGTGGGCGCGGCACCGCTGGCCATGACGGACTACATCGCGTGCGGCAAGGTGGTCCCCGAGCGCATCGCGGACATCGTGCGCGGCATCGCCGAGGGCTGCCGGGACGCGGGCTGCGCGCTCGTGGGCGGCGAGACCGCCGAGCACCCTGGCCTGATGGCCGCCGAGGACTACGACGTGGCCGGCGCAGCCGTCGGCGTCGTCGAGGCGGACCAGCTGCTGGGACCGGAGCGCGTGCGCCACGGCGACGTCGTGATCGGGATGGACGCCTCCGGCCTGCACTCCAACGGCTACTCGCTCGTGCGTGCCGTGATCGGCGCTCAGAACGTCGCCCTGGACACCCACGTCGAGGACTTCGGTCGCACGCTGGGCGAGGAGATCCTCGAACCCACCCGCATCTACACCGCCGACATCCTCGCCGTGCTCGCCGACCCGCGCACCGCAGGCGCTGTCCACGCGCTCAGCCACGTCACCGGTGGTGGCCTCGCGGCCAACCTGGCTCGCGTGATGCCGCGAGGCTCGGCCGCACGGGTCGAGCGCTCCCGCTGGGAGCCGGGCGCCGTGTTCTCGCAGATCTCGCGCTGGGGTTCAGTGCCCCAGCTCGATCTCGAGGGCACGCTGAACATGGGGATCGGCATGGTCGCTCTGGTGAGCGCGGAGCAGGCCGACGCCACGATCGCCGTGCTCGCCGAGCGGGGGCTCGGTGCACGGGTGATCGGCGAGGTCGTCGGCGAGGACTCGCTGCCCGAGCCCGGGTCGCCGCTCGAACGGGTCATCGCCGGCGCCAAGGGCGTCGAGGGCGGATCCGTGCTCCTGGCCGGACAGCACCCGGGCTGGGCCTGAGGAACGGCTCCACAGACAGTTCGAGGGCCGACCCGGAACGGGTCGGCCCTCGAACATGGTCACGGGTCCAGCCGATGAGTGCGGACGATGCTCCTGCGTCCCGGATCTGCGACGTCCCCGGTACTGTCCGGAGGATGCTGCAGCTGCGGGTGCGTCCTCAGCGACGATGGGCGGACGGTGCGTCCTCGTCAGCCCAGTCGTCGTTGTTCTCGGCCAGGTCCTCGCCGTCGGCAGACGACTCGCTCCGCTGAGACTGCAGCTCTCGTTGCAGCGCGGTCAGGTCCGTCGGCGGGCTGTAGTACTTCAGGTCCCGTGCCACCTTGGTGTGCTTGGCTTTCTGTCGGCCGCGACCCATGGATCTGACCCCCTGTGCGTCGGCTGCCGGGTGTTCTTGTCGACCCGGAAGATGGCATTGATTCGGAACCCAAGAGTACATGCAAGGTCTCGCTTCCGGCGAACCCCGGGCACCCGGACGTGCCCGACATCCCTTCATGGGCGTCGGGCCGGTGGAGAGGAACGACCTCGATCTTGGGCCGACCCAGGCCAGATGTTTACCAGTGCCGCCCGGTGACCGTCTAGGCTTTTGACACTTCGCGTCGTATGTTTCTGGGACGTGACTCGTCAGTAGGCCGTGTCCGCGGCCGCGGAGGAGCACCGCGCCACTCCATCCGGCGCGCTCTCCTGGACCTCCAGCTCCGAAAGGCCGCAAGCACATGAACGGATCTCCGGACCCCGAGCGTGAGAGCGCCGACACCGGCGTGCCGCCCGGCGCCGAGCTGATGACCCCGGCGCAGGTCGCCAAGATGTTCCACGTCGACCCCAAGACCGTGACACGCTGGGCACAGGCCGGGAAGCTGACCTACATGCGCACCCTCGGCGGCCATCGCCGCTACCGTCGCGACGAGGTCATCGACCTGCTGCGGAACAGCACCGACGACGAGTGAGCTCGGACACGGTCCTCGGCGAGGGGTATTCGGCGATCCGGCTCGAGCTGGGGTCCGACGCCGAAGGGCCGGTGGTCGCCACCCTCATCCACCGGGACCGGTCCGACGACAGCCGGGAGCGGTCCGGGGACGATCGGGCGCGGTCCGATCACGAGGAGACGAACACCGAGGGTGGCGCCCGAACGGGACGCTCGGGAGAGGAGCTTCCTCCCGTACTGGTCCTTCACGGCTGGTCGGACTACGTCTTCGATCGCGGCCTGCTCGAGCATCTCGGAGCGCGGGGGCATGACGTCTGGGCGTTGGACCTGCGCAAGCACGGTCGCAGCCTGCTGCCGGGCCAGACGCCCACGTCGGTGGACCACCTCAGCAGATACGACCAGGAGATCGGACAGGCGCTGCGCATCATCGGCCGTGACCGGCCGCCGATCCTGCTGGCCCACTCCGCCGGTGGCCTGATCGCCGCGCTCTGGGCGCAGCGCCGACCCGGGACGGTCCGTGGGCTGGCGCTGAACTCCCCCTGGCTCGAGATGCACCTGGGGCCGGGCACACGCACTGTCGCGTCGAGGCCCGTCCGCCTGCTCGCGGAGCGGCTGCGGGCACGGCCGATACTCCCGCCCGGCTCGACGCACTACGCCCGCACCACCCACCGCGACTTCGGCGGCCGGTACGACTACGACCTCTCGCTCAAACCGCCTCGGGGACACCCTTTCCCGGCGGATACCTTCGCCGCCGTGATGGACGGGCAGCGTCGCCTGCGGGCGGCCGGCCCGCTCACGATCCCCGTCCTCGTGCTGCACTCGACCCGCACCAGGATCGGCACGCGCTTCACCGAGGGCATGCGTCGGGCGGACTCCGTGCTCGATGTGCGGAGCCTTGCTGCGGCCGCCAGCAGGTTGGGCCCGCAGGTGCGCATCGAGGCGATCGAGGGAGCTCGCCACGATGTCTTCCTCTCGGACGCCGACGCGCGTGCCCGCTCCGTGCACATCCTCGATGACTGGTTGGAGTCGATCGGTCCCTGACCGCCGACGACGAGCGCCGAGGAATCCTCGCAGTCCTCGCTCGCGCTCTCCGCCGCTCTCCGCGTGCACCCGACGGATCCACACGCCTGAGTATGACGACGAGGGGGATCCTGGCTCGGGCGCTCCGTGGCCCGGCGGGGCAGGATCCGGCCGAAGTCAGCTCTCGCGGCGGTCAGGCTCCTCGGCGGGGGACGGCCGGGAGCGTGAAGGCGATCGCGGTGCTGACGGCACCGGCCACGAGCGGCACCACCAGCGTCGTCACCAGCATCAGGAGCATCGCGGCGGCGGCGTCGGCCGCTCCGACCCCCAGGGCCACCAGGGCGGCAGCACCGACGGTCTCGGCGATGCCGGCCCCGCCGGGGGTGATCGGGACCAGCGAGATCACCCGTCCCAGCGCGAACACGGCCACCGTGAGCAGCAGTGGGACGTCGGCACCGACGGCGTGGATCGCCAGCAGCAGCGCCGTCCATTGCAGAGCCCGTGCGGCGAGCGTGGGGAGCAGCAGCATGAGCGGCCGCTGACGCAGCATCTCCACCAGGGCGTTGCGCTGGGTGAGGATCCCGGCGGCGACGTGCGCGGGCACCAGGCCGTCCAGCCGTCCGAGGATCCCGGCCAGGGATCCCCGCCGCAGCACGACCACGAGGAGGGCGAGGGCGACCATGGCACCCAGCACGGCGATCAGGGCGGCCCAGAGCGCGCCGGGCAGGGACAGGCCGGTGATGCCGAGCGTCGAGCTCACGGCGTAGGCGCCCAGTCCCAGGAGGGGGACGAGGATCGAGGTGGTCACCATCTCGACCAGCGAGGCGGCGATGATCCCGGTGAGGATCACCGGGATCGTGAGGCCCGCGCGGCGCAGGATCCACCCCATCAACCCGAGACCCAGCACGGACCCGCCGGGCAGGGCGAGACCCAGTCCGGCAGACGCGGTGTGCCCGAGCAGAGCGGAGGAATAGCGGGACCCGGTCACGGCAGTGCGCACGGTGACCGTCTCGAGCACGAGGGCGGCGGCCCCGAGCAGCGTCACCGCGGGCACGGCCCAGACGGGAGCCCCGGCGAGCGTGCCGAAGATCTGCGCCCAGCTCGCGCCGGTCGCCCAGGGCAGCGCCCAGATCAGCACCACGAGCACCAGTACGAGCGACAGGGCGCCGAGCACGATCTTCGAGGCGGGGATGCCTGGGCGTTCGGCGAGGTCGAGGTCTGCAGGCACCCAGGGGACGGCCGACCCGACGGAGCCGACGGAACCCGCAGTGTCGTGGCGCTCCTCGAAACCCGCGGTGCCGTCGCGCTCCGCGGAGCCCTCGGATCCCTCGGGGCCGGATGCACCGGACGAGCCGGACGAGCCGGCCGCGCGTGGGAAGTCGGGGGAGCCGTCGGATGCCGCTGACATGCGGCGATTCTCGCATGTGGGGGAGGGCAGCTCTCAGGTGCGTCCCCGTATCGTGGAGGCATGTCCTTCGTGCTCTCGGTTCTCGTCGTCCTCCACCTGCTCTCCTGGGCCGTGGCGCTCGGGCTGTGGGTCGCCGCCGCCGGCACCCGGCAGCCGAACAAGGCGATCGCCCACGCGTCCGCCACCGCCCTCGTGATCGGCATCGTGATGATGGGGCTGTCCATGGCCACCGGTGGCACCGGTCATCTGTGGTTCGCCCTGAAGCTGCTGTTCGCGGCGATCGCGGCGATCTGCTCCGTCGTGGCGATCAGCCGCCGCGAGGAGACCCCTTCCCTCGTCTGGTTCGGCATCCCGACCGCGATCGTGCTCAACGTGATCGTCGCGGTGTTCCGCATCGGCGCCTGACCCTCCTCGGATCGTGCGGATCCATCGATCCTCCACCGACGTCCCGCCGTCCACACCGGACCTGGCGGCGCACGCGCTGTCGGGTCCCGTGCCTATCCTGGAGACCTCATGAGCTCACTCTTCGACGATCTCTCCCTGCCGGACTCCTTCCGCCGCCTCGACGGTGTGAAGGTGACCCCGTCGACCTCGCAGCACGACGGGGCCGACGGGCGCGATGCGCTGTCCCGGGGAGGGAGCTTCACTGGACAGCTCACCGAGGAGGAGCCGCCTCCTGAGGAGGAACCGCCCTACGAGGACGAGCCTCCTTACGAGGACGAGCCGCCGTTCGACGAAGCGCCTCTGCGCCGCGACGCGCAGCCTCTCGGGGACGGTCCGCACCCTGCAGAGCTCGCAGACCGCGAGTCCGTGACGCCCGGACCCTGGATGCCACGCAGAGTGGATCCGGCGATCCTGTCCGAGCTCGCCGACGGCCTGAACCCCGCTCAGCTGCAGGCCGTCGAGCACCGCGGCAGCCCGCTGCTGATCGTCGCGGGCGCCGGCTCCGGCAAGACCCGTGTGCTGACCCGTCGCATCGCGCACCTGATGCGTTCCGGGGAGGCGATGGCCGGGGAGATCCTCGCGATCACCTTCACCAACAAGGCCGCCGCCGAGATGCGTGAGCGCGTCGAGGAACTGGTGGGCCCCGTCGCTCGCAGCATGTGGGTCTCGACCTTCCACAGCGCCTGCGTGAGGATCCTGCGGCGCGACGCCAAGGCCGCCGGGCTCAAGAGCTCCTTCACGATCTACGACAGCGCCGATTCGTTGCGCCTGATCACGACGATCGCCAAGGATCTCGAGCTGGACACCAAGAAGCACGCGCCGCGCGCCCTGGCCTCGCGGATCTCCTCCTTGAAGAACGATCTCACTGATCCGATCGACTTCGCCGACCAGGCCGAGAGCGCGAAGAACCCCTTCGAACGCACGCTCGCGCGGATCTACACGAACTACACCGAGCGGCTGCGGCAGGCCAACGCGGTGGACTTCGACGATCTCATCGGGCTGACGGTGACGCTGCTGCGGGAGAACCCGGGGATCCGCGAGGGCTACCGTCGCCGCTTCCGACACCTCCTGGTGGACGAGTACCAGGACACCAACACCGCCCAGTACCAGCTGGTCCGCGAGCTGGTGGGGGAGGACCCGCGCGCCGACCTCACCGTGGTGGGCGACTCCGACCAGTCGATCTACGCGTTCCGCGGTGCGACGATCCGCAACATCGTCGAGTTCGAGAAGGACTTCCCCTCCGCGCGCACGATCGTGCTCGAGCAGAACTATCGCTCCACCCAGAACATCCTCTCCGCGGCCAACGCGGTGATCGAGGAGAACCAGGGCCGGCGCAAGAAGAACCTGTGGACCGACCACGGTGAGGGCGACAGGATCACCCTCTACGTGGCTGACGACGAGCAGGCCGAGGCCCGCTACATCGGGCGCCAGATCGACGCGCTGGTCGACGACGGCCGTTCCGCCGGGGACATCGCGATCTTCTATCGCGCCAATGCGCAGTCGCGTGCCCTGGAGGACCAGCTGATCCGGGTGGGCCTGCCGTATCGCGTGGTCGGCGGCACGCGCTTCTATGAGCGCCGTGAGATCAAGGATGCAATGGCCTACCTGCGGGTTCTTGCCAATCCGGCCGACGAGATCAATCTGCGCAGGATCCTCAACGTCCCCAAGCGCGGTATCGGCGACCGTGCGGAGGCGGCGATCGCGATGCTCGCCGAGCGCGACCGGATCAGCTTCGGAGAGGCGCTGCGGCGGGCCGAGGAGGCTCCCGGAATCGCGACCCGTTCGCTGAACGCGGTGCGCAGCTTCGTGGCGATGCTCGAGGACCTCCAGGACATGGCCGAGCGGGGCGACGGCCCGGCAGAACTGGTCGAGGCGATCCTGCAGCGCTCCGGCTACTACGCCGAGCTGCAGGGGAGCGATGACCCGCAGGACGAATCGCGCTTGGAGAACCTCGCCGAGCTGATCAGCGTCGCCGCGGAGTTCGAAGCGCAGACGGAGGCCGCCGACGCCGCGGCCAGCGAGTTCGAAGCCCTCTCCGAGGACGAGGACGAGGACGCCGCCGCGACAGTCACGGAGCCTGCCGCAGCGGCGGGCATCGCGGTCACTGCGGAGGCGGACGGGACTGCAGCTGCGCAGCCGGACGCGGAGGCCCGGCCGGGAGCCGACGTCGCACCGGGAGCCGACGTCGCACCGGGAGCCGACGTTGCGCCGGATGCAGCGTTGAACGCCCCGGACGACCCTGAGGCCTCGCTGGTGGACCGCTTCTTGGAGAAGGTCGCCCTGGTGGCCGACGCCGATCAGATCCCCGGCTCCGAGGACCAGTTCGTCACCCTGATGACCCTGCACACCGCGAAGGGCCTGGAGTTCCCGGTCGTCTTCCTCACCGGGATGGAGGACGGCACCTTCCCCCACAACCGCACGCTGGGGGATCCCGACGAGCTCGAGGAGGAACGGCGTCTGGCCTACGTGGGCATCACCCGTGCCCGCGAGCGGCTCTATCTCACACGCGCCCAGATGCGATCCACCTGGGGACAGTCCCAGTTCATGCCGGGCAGCCGGTTCCTCGACGAGATCCCCGAGGGCGTGCTCGACGTCGCCCGGGCCGGGTCCTCGCTGAGCGGTGCCGGCTTCGGCGGCTCCGGGTCGAGCAGCTACGGCGGTGGATTCCGTTCCGCGGGCGACCAGCGCGGCCCGTCCTTCAGCGGAGGACTCGGCGGCGGACGCAGCGATGTGAAGCGTCCCAGCCTCGGTTCGGGGCGCAAGCCGGTCTCCGCGGCGCAGATGCCTCAGCTCGCCGTCGGCGACCGTGTCACCCACGACACGTTCGGGATGGGCTCGGTCACCGAGGTCTCCGGCCAGGGCGAGAAGACCCAGATCGAGGTGCAGTTCAAACCGCCCCACGGCACCAAGCGCCTGCTGCTGCGCTACGCGCCGATGACGAAGCTCTAGCTCCGCGAGGAGTCCTCGGCCGCACCGTCCGGGGCAGCTGCCGGCACGACCGCTGCCACCAGCTCGACCTCGATGCCCTCCGGGTCCTCGCCGTACCAGGCGGTGTGGTCCGGCCCGCCGGCGTGCGGGTACGCACCGCTGAAGAGCTCGGTCCAGCCGTGTGCCGGGGCCTCGGCGCGCAGGGCGTCGAGCTCTGCGCGGGATCTCACGGTGAACGCGACATGGTTCATCCCGGGGCCGCGTCGCTCGGAGCGCCGTCCCAGCGTGTCGGGGGACTGCTCGAGCACGAGGTAGGACCCGTCGTCGTGACGCCAGATCCTCCCGGTGTCCCAGCCCGGGACCGGCTCCGCCGTCCAGCCCAGCGTGGTGAGCATCCAGTGCCAGCTCGGCGCGGTGACTGCGAGGGCAGCGGTCCACAGCTCCAGATGATGCAGACCGGCGCGTGGCTCCGGGACGACCGGCACCAGCTCGCGGAGGAAGGTCCGTGCGGGGTGCTCGACCGATCTGTCGAGGGCGGCGAGGGGTGCGCCCGTCGGCCTATATCCGAGGTGCTCCCAGAAGCCGACGGGGTCCCGCTCTCGGGGACCCTCAGTCTCTTCAGTCTCTTCAGTCTCTTCAGTCTCTTCAGTCTCTTCGGTCTCCGCGGTGCTCGGGACGCCTGGGGAAGCGGCCGTGAGCGTGTCGGTGCGCAGGCGCCGTACCCCGTCGGCCCGCAGCTGGGCGACCACGCTGTCGTGCAGGAGCCGTCCCAGCCCGCGGCCCCGGGCCGAACCGTCCACCAGCAGCAGGGAGAGGTGGGCTGTTCCCGGCGCGGGCCAGTGGGAGACCGTCTCGCAGATCCCGCGCAGCGTGCCCTCCGCGTCGAGCAGGCCGTGCGTGCACCTCGCCCCGGACCCCTCAAGCGGGACGCAGGGGCCGAGCAGGCCGAGACCGTCCTCGATCGTCGCATCGCGGCGCCTCATCTCTCGGCGGCAGTCGGAGGAGCGGCGCAGAAGGGCGTGCACGGCGTCCGCATCGTCGGTGGTCAGCGGGCGAACGGTGAAGGCCATGGCCGGAGTCTAGGTGGGCGCATCCGTCAATCGGTGACGGTGATCAGCGCCCGCGCTCCGCGCTCCATCTCGACCATGGAGTGGTTGACGGCGGTGTAGGTGCCGGGCTCCTCGAAGACCATCTCCACGAAGCCACCCTGGGCAGAGGCGAGGTCCAGCACCTGGGCGCCTCCGGCGTTCTCGTTCTCCGGGGCCAGCAGGTACTCACCTTCCTTGAACACGGTGTCGAACACGGCGCCGACGACGTGGAAGGACACTCCTCGTGAGGGTCCTCCCGCCACCACCCACACGCGCACCCGCTCGCCGACCTTCGCCACGAGCGGTGCGTCCAGGTACTGCGTGGCGTGACCGTTGAAGACCGTGGCATCGGGCTGCTCCGCGGCGATCTTCGCCGAGCTCACCGGCAGCGCGCCCTCGTGCATCGTCTCCGCGGCTCCGGGGGCGCCCGGAGGGACCAGGTAGTGCTCGGACTGCACGAGCACGTATTCGCGGTCCGCTGCGGCGAGACCTGCGGGCGGCACGATCAGCGCGCCGAGCATGCCGGCGGAGACGTGCACGCTCATCGGCATCGTGGAGCAGTGGTACAGCCATGCGCCGGCATGGTCGGTGGTGATCGCGTACTCCAGGCTCTCGCCCGGAGCGATCGTGCGCATCGCCTGATCGGGGGCGACCTGGCCGGCGTGGAGGTCCAGGGAGTGTCCCATCGCGCCGTGGTTGACGAGATCCACGGTGAGGCGGGCGCCGAGCTCGGAGCGGATCACCGGCCCCACGACCGTGCCCGCATAGGTCATGGCATCCATGACCAGACCGGGGGCGATCTCGGCGGGGACATCGACCGCCTCCAGCGTGAGGCGCTGCTCGGGACCGCTGCTCTCGGGGAGGCGGGCGTCGTACAGCGTGTGCTCCGCGCCGGGAGCCGACTGGAGGTCCAGGGGGATGCGGGCCAGCTCGTCCGCACCGGTCATGTTCGCCGCGTGGTCATGCTCCGAGCCGCGCTCACCGGTGACGACCTGCAGGGTCATGCCCATCGCGCGGTGGCCGGCGATCGAGCACCAGCCGTCCAGATCGTGCTCGATCACTCCGGCATCCACGGTCGTCGACTCCCCGGGGCGCAGCCGACCGGAGGAGACGCCCGAGGCGAGCACCAGGTCATGCACGTCCTGCTCGTCGTCATTGCTCAGCTCGATCACGAGGGAATCCCCCGCGGGCACCTCGAGCACGTCGGGGGAGAACCGCATCTCCGCCATGCTCACGGCGATCGTGGTGGTCTCGCCGGTGGGCGTGACGGACCCTGCGGGGGAGACGCCTGCTCCGTCGTCGCCGCCGGCTCTCGTTCCGAGAGAGCGGTCCAGCGAGGTGCCGAGGGCCGTGACGCCGAGCACGGAGCCGATGCCGACGAGCACACCGGACAGGGCACGACGGTTCACGGTGCGCTCTGCCGGGGACGCCGGAGGCTTCGACGAGGCTGACGAGGCTGACGAGGCTGACGTTGCTGGGGTTGCCGGGGTTGCTGGGGTCGCTGAGGGTGCCGGGGCCGCTGGCGACGCCGGAGGCGTTGAGGCGCTCGGTGCACCGATCCCCGGGGTCGGCAGCGATTCGCGGCGCAGTCGCACGCTCGCGCGCACCGCGAGCATCATCAGCACCAGGAAGCTCACCAGCACCACGAAGCCCAGCAGGGACAGCAGGATGCGGGTCCAGGAACCGACGTCGGCGATCTGCGCAGTGCCCAGGGTCAGCATCGAGAACACGCCGTCCGCGACGGTGCCGTCGGCACCGGCGAGCACGACCAGCGCCACCACCAGGTTGTAGGCGACGACGCGGGCCGTCGCGAAGCGGCTCATCATGCCGAGCGAGCCCTTCAGTGCCCGGGGCCCACCGCCCATCGTCACCGGCAGGAGGTAGCTCATCGCCCCGAGCAGCACCTGCAGCAGGAAACCGGCGACGAAGGGCGCGGTGAGCTGCTGGACGTCCGCGGCGAGCAGGGAGCTGGACAGCGGGGAGTCAGCATGACGCCACCACAGCGTCAGCAGCCCCAGCTGGGCCACGGCGAACCAGGCCACCCCGGCGGCGATCGAGAGCAGGGGGAACCGTGGGAGAGGGACCGTCCGCTCCTGCCGGGCCGACTGGATGCTGAGCCGCACCAGCGTCGTGACGACCCAGCCGAAGGACGCCGCGTAGGCGAGCAGGAAGATCACGCCGACCATCGGCGAGCCCAGCAGCGCCCCGACGACAGCACCCAGCACGCCGATCAGCATCCCGGTCGTGCCGTGTGCGGCCCGGCGCGCCACAGGGAGATCGATGCGGGTGCGCAGCACCGTGGGCCACAGCGTCAGGAGCGTGCCGGTCACAGTGATCCCCACGAACCCCAGGACGTTGAGGATCTGGTGAGCCAGCAGCAGCCGGCCCTGCCAGGGCTCCCCGGCCTCGAAGGCGAGCAGCGACCCGAGCACGGCACCGAGCGGCAGCAGGGATGCGGCGGCGATGTAGGCCTTCACGGTGAAGACGAATCGCGGTGCGAGCGCGGCCTTGACCTGCAGACCCAGCGCGATCGCGTACCAGACGAGCGCGGCGGAGACCATCAGCGCGCCCAGCAGCACCAGCCATGGCCAGGAGGGGAGCATGCCGGCGATGGTCACCACGATGCCCGCGGTCAGCAGGCGGATTCGCGTGACCTGTCGGGCGCGGGTCTCGTCCCCGAGACGGGTCTTCAGCAGAGCCTCGGTGAAGTGCTGACCCCACACCATGATCGAGGTGGTGATCAGACCGAGGGTCACCATGTGCACCATGAGCCAGCGCGATTGGGGGATCCAGGGGTGGACGAGGACCACCACGATCAGCGCGAGCATCCACCAGGTGACTGGTCGGGCGGCCCGGCGATGCCAGGACCGACGGCTCGGGGCGGGGCGCTCCGGACGTGCGGAGGGGGAGGGGGCGGAGGAGAGCTCAGGCACTTTTCCAGACTACGACCAGGCGCGGTGCCGTGGCGGGGCGGAGGTCCCTGGACGCCGAGCGGCTGGTGCGCACCGCCCGGTCCGCCCTCAGTTCTCGGACGGGTGCTGCTCCGCCTCCGCCTCTGACTCTGACTCCGACTGCGCGGTCGCGCCCTTCCGGTCGCGCGCGAACTGGGCGTAGAGACCGCCGGCGAGAGCGATGAGGACGATGATCACCACCGCGATGATCACGGCGCCGAACGGGATCGGGAGCCCGGCGGCGTACAGCACGCCCCAGATCACCAGGAGGGAGACGCCGATGAGGAGCGCGTCGCGGACGGCCCGGCCGATGCGCCCGCCGATGCCCGCCTCACGCGCCTGCTTCCCGGCGCGCTGTGCGGTGCGGCCGGCGACGGCCGCGTAGATCTTCGCGTCGTCGCGGAACGACCGGGAGCTGTTCCGGGGGGCCGCCGCGTCGGGAGAGGCTGCCTCCCGTGCTCCGGGGGCCTCCTCGCGAGTGGCCGTGGGAGGGGACGACGCCTCACGTCGGGTGTCGTCCCGTCGTGCGTCGTGTCGCGGGGCATCGCGCCGGACGTCATCGCGTGGCCCGTCGTCCGGGCGCGGCGCGGCGTCGGGGTCACGGTCGCGGAGCCCTTCATCCAGGGCGCGGCCGGCGGCTCGGGCATATCCGCTCGCCCGCGCGGTGGTGCGCTGCGCGGCATCGCGTGCTCCGGGGGCCTGCTTGCGCGCCGTGTTCCGGGCAGCCTTCGCGTACGTCTTCCAATCGGCCATGGCGTCTCCTCGACTCAGCGGTCGTCGCGCGGACGACGGGTCACGGGGCGGTCCCCACTGTCGTCCTCGCGCCAGCGGATGTCCCCGCCGCCTCGCGGGGCGGCCTGCTGCGGCCGGGGGTTCCGGGCACGGCGGTCGTTGTAGTACGAGAGGCCGACGTTCAGGGCGAGCGTGATCCCGACCGACAGCGCGAAGCCCGCGAAGGTGGAGCGCACCCCCAGCAGTCGCAGCACGATGAACAGGACACCGATCGCGACGACGCTGAATCCAAGATGCTCACGCACGCGCGTGGCCAGGCTGCGGGATCGTCGACTCATCCGTCCATGCTATCCGTGCGAGCTGAACGGGGCGTGGGATGGCCCACGTCCGGCCCCGGGACGTGAGACTGGGCGCACCCTGGCCGCCGTGTGCCATGACCTGTTCAGGAAGGGATACGCTGAGAGCGTTCCCAGGGGTGGCATCGTGGCCGCGACGGCCAGCCGCCCTCTGCCGATACCGAGAGGAATGCAACCCCGTGGACCTGTATGAATACCAGGCCCGCGATCTCTTCGAGAAGCACGGTGTTCCCGTGCTCGGAGGAGTAGTCGCGGAGGATCCTGCCACTGCCAAGGCCGGTGCCGAGAAGCTCGGCACCCCGGTCGTCGTCGTCAAGGCCCAGGTGAAGACCGGTGGCCGCGGCAAGGCCGGTGGCGTGAAGGTCGCCAAGTCCTCCGAGGAGGCGGAGCAGAAGGCCTCCGAGATCCTCGGTATGGACATCAAGGGGCACACCGTGCACCGCGTGATGGTCGCCGCCGGTGCCGACATCGCCGAGGAGTACTACTTCTCGCTGCTGCTGGACCGGGCCAACCGCAACTACCTCGCCATGTGCTCCGTCGAGGGGGGCATGGAGATCGAGCAGCTCGCCGTCGAGCGGCCCGAGGCCCTCGCCCGTGTGGCCGTCGATCCCAACGTCGGCATCGACGAGGCCAAGGCCAAGGAGATCGTCGAGGCGGCGAAGTTCGACGCCGAGACCGGCGCGAAGGTCGCCCCCGTGCTCCAGAAGCTGTGGGACGTCTACCGCGAGGAGGACGCCTCGCTGGTCGAGGTCAACCCGCTGGTGAAGACCGGCTCCGGCGAGATCATCGCGCTCGACGGCAAGGTCACCCTCGACGAGAACGCGGGCTTCCGCCACGAGGACCACGCAGCCCTCGTGGACACCGCCTCCGAGGACCCGCTGGAGACCAAGGCCAAGGCCCTGGACCTCAACTACGTGAAGCTCGACGGCGAGGTCGGCATCATCGGCAACGGTGCAGGCCTGGTCATGTCCACGCTCGACGTGGTCGCCTACGCGGGGGAGTCCCACGGCGTGAAGCCGGCGAACTTCCTGGACATCGGCGGTGGCGCCTCGGCAGAGGTGATGGCCAACGGTCTCGACGTGATCCTCGGTGACGAGCAGGTCAGCGCAGTGTTCGTGAACGTCTTCGGCGGCATCACCGCGTGCGACGCGGTCGCCAACGGCATCGTCGGCGCCCTGAAGAAGCTCGGCGACGCCGCCACGAAGCCCCTCGTGGTGCGCCTCGACGGCAACAACGTCGAGGAGGGTCGCCAGATCCTCGCCGATTTCGCCCACCCTCTCGTCACCCAGGCCGACACCATGGACGGCGGCGCCGCGAAGGTTGCCGAGCTCGCCGCCGCAGGAAAGTGAGCAGGACCCGACATGTCTATCTTTCTCGATGAGAACAGCAAGGTCATCGTCCAGGGCATGACGGGCTCGGAGGGCATGAAGCACTCCCAGCGCATGCTCGACTCCGGCACGAACATCGTCGGTGGCGTCAACCCCCGCAAGGCGGGCCAGTCCGTCGCCTTCGAGGGCGGCACCGAGGTGCCCGTCTTCGGCTCCGTCGCCGAGGCCATCGAGGCCACCGGCGCGAACGTCTCGGTGGTCTTCGTGCCGCCGAAGTTCGCCAAGGACGCCGCGCTCGAGGCCATCGACGCGGCGATCGAGCTCCTGGTGATCATCACCGAGGGCATCCCGGTCAAGGACTCCGCCGAGTTCTTCAACTACGCCCAGGGCAAGGGCACCACCCGCATCATCGGGCCGAACTGCCCCGGCGTGATCACCCCGGGCGTCTCGAACGCGGGCATCACCCCGTCGAACATCACCGGCACCGGCAAGCTGGGTCTGGTCTCCAAGTCCGGCACGCT
This sequence comes from Brachybacterium sp. JB7, assembly GCF_003335205.1. Taxonomy (NCBI): domain Bacteria; kingdom Bacillati; phylum Actinomycetota; class Actinomycetes; order Micrococcales; family Dermabacteraceae; genus Brachybacterium; species Brachybacterium sp. JB7. Next base: position 116,648 of record NZ_QPGN01000009.1, read on the forward strand.
GACGTACCAGATGATGTACGAGCTGGCCGACATCGGCTTCACCACCGCCATCGGCATCGGCGGCGACCCGGTCATCGGCACCACCCACATCGATGCCCTCGCGGCGTTCGAGGCGGATCCCGAGACCGTCGGCGTCGTGATGATCGGCGAGATCGGCGGCGACGCCGAGGAGCGCGCCGCGGCGTACATCAAGGACAACATGACGAAGCCCGTCGTCGGCTACGTCGCGGGCTTCACCGCCCCCGAGGGCAAGACCATGGGCCACGCCGGCGCCATCGTCTCCGGCTCCGCGGGCACCGCCCAGGCGAAGAAGGAGGCCCTCGAGGCCGCCGGGGTCAAGGTCGGCAAGACCCCGACCGAGACCGCTGACCTGATGCGCGAGATCGTCAAGGGCCTGGCCTGAGCGGTCACGCTCGACGTCGGATCGGCTGAGGCCGAGCAGCCCGACGAGCAGTGCCCCGGATCCCCCCCCCACGGATCCGGGGCACTGCCGTGTCCGGCCTCCCTCCAGAAGCATCCGTCCCACGGGGATCTCTCGGGGAGGGACCACCGTGGGAGGACGGGCTGCACGTGATCGGGACGCATCCTGCGGCGACCGACCGGGCTCGTTGCCGCGATCTCGGAGCGGAACGTCCGTGTCTCGGACTAAGCTGTCCCGAGCTGCCATATGCCTACTGAGGAGGGGACCCCGTGAGCGGAGATCTCATCGACACCACCGAGATGTACCTGAAGACGGTGTTCGAGCTCCATGAGGCGGGGGTCGCACCGATGCGCGCCCGGATCGCGGAGCGGCTGGGGCATTCGGGCCCGACGGTCTCCCAGACCGTCGCCCGCATGGAGCGCGACGGTCTTCTGCACCTCGATGATCAGCGCCGTATCCGACTGACCCAGCAGGGCACCGACGTCGCGGTCGACGTGATGCGCAAGCATCGCCTGGCCGAGCGCCATCTGCTCGATGTGATCGGGCTGGACTACGCCCTGGTCCACGAGGAGGCGTGCCGCTGGGAGCACGTGATGAGCCTCGAGGTGGAGCGACGCCTCGCGGAGAAGCTCCAGCCGCCCTACGTCGACCCCTACGGGAACCCGATCCCGGGCCTGTCGGCGCTCGGCATCAGCGAGACGGGCACCACCGAGGACGGTAAAGACTCTGCTTCGGCGACCCGAGAGCTGATCGACGCCGTCGAGGACGGCCAGACGGTCGAGGTCTGCCTGCGCAGGATCGGCGAGCGGGTTCAGAGCGACGTCGAACTGCTTGGAGAACTTGCACGTCAGGGCATTGTTCCTGGCGCCGACGTGCAGGCCGAGAGGCTTGCCGGGACGGTGGTCCTGCGCGGCCCCGTCGGCGGAGAGGTCGCGGTCTCCGAGGTCGTCGCCGGCCAACTCCATGTGACGCCGACGGTCGCTGGGTAAAGGCTCCGTCAAACTCTTCCCCAGACCTTTCTGTCAGGGCGACGAGGCGAGGTTCCAGCCCCTAAGGTCGTACACGTGCCGAGGCGTCCGAGCCGCGGCATTCCGTCTGGAGAGCCCCACCGCGCACCGGATACGGAGTAGGGAAGAGCTGCGAAGCGCGGGGCTGATGCCTGGGGCTGGGAGCCGAAACGTGTCGAAGACTGCGAACAACACTCACCGCCGCGCCATGCGCACGGTGACGCCTGCCGTCCGCGCCGGGCGCGCCTCCGCCGGAGCTCGAGGTGCCGCCGTAGACGTAGGGGGTGCCGATGCCGCTGCGGGCGGTGGCGAG
>NZ_QPGN01000010.1:0-108808 GCF_003335205.1 Brachybacterium sp. JB7
GCGCCCGGTCGCCCCGGGGCCGTCGGCCGGTCGCCCGTCGGCGGCGAGGCGGGCCGTGCCGCGATCCACGAGCACCCCGTACTCGTGCCCTGGGTCCAGCTCCACCTGCAGCCGGTGCCCGGCGCGCAGGTCGATCTGGACCATGCTCAGCGCCGTGTCGGTGACCAGGGGGCTGGCATCCTCCAGCACCTCGCCGTTCTCGTCCGTCGCGCGGAACCTGCCCAGGCCCACCCGCGCCGCGGCGGCCGACGTACGGCGCGGGCGGGGAGTGTGCAGGGCGAACTCCCGGTCCCGGAAGCGTGCGCGGTCCGGCAGCGCATACCAGAGCTGCACGCCGTGCAGGACGGTCGTGTCCAGGGTGGAGAACTCGGAGTGGGTGATCCCCGAGCCTGCGACCATGAGGTCCACGTCGCCGGGTCGCACCAGGGCGTGGTGGCCGATCGAGTCGCGATGGGTGATCGCGCCCTCGAACAGCCAGGAGACGGTGGCCAGACCGGTATGGGGATGCCGGGCGACACGCATGCCGTCGCCCGCCGAGAGGTCGTCGGGCCCGAAATGATCGGCGAAGCACCAGGCGCCGATCAGCGAGGTCCGGCGGGCGGGCAGGGTGCGGTGCACGGTCATTCCGCGCGGCCCGCCGAGCGGGACCTCACGGGGGTCCAGCAGAACGAAGTCCTCGAAGGCGCTCATCGCTCGAGTGTAGGCAGAGACCCACACGCTCCGCAGGCTGTCGGTGTCGGGGGCCGCCTGCGTACTGTGACCCCATGTCACCGCAGACCTCTCCCGCCGCACAGCTGCTCCGGAGCGCCGTCGAGGATGGTGTGGTGCCCGGTGGCGTGATCGCCGTCGGCCCGGACCCGGAGCCCTTCGCCGCGGGGTCGATGGCGCTGGGCGGCGAGCCGATGCGCACCGACGCGATCTTCCGCATCCAGTCGATGACCAAGCTCGTCACCACGGTCGCCGCGCTGCGCCTGGTGGCCGAGGGAACGCTCGCTCTCGACACCCCGGTGGCGTCGTGGCTGCCGGAGCTCGCGGCTCCGCGCGTGCTCCCCCGCCCTGATGCTCCGCTCGAGGAGGCGATCCCCGCGCGCACCCCGATCACGCTGCGCCATCTGCTCACCAACACCTCGGGGTACGGCATGATCCTCGCGGACTCGCCCCTGCAGCGGGCGATGACGGCCGGCGGGACCGAGGCCGGCCCTCAGCCGCCGACGCTCGGGGCCGACGACTGGCTCGCCGCCCTCTCCTCCCTGCCCCTGGTGGGCGAGCCGGGAACGGTGTGGCGGTATCACCACTCCTTCGGTCTGCTGGGGATCCTCCTGTCCCGGCTCAGCGGGATGAGCACCGGCGAGCACCTCGAGCGCACGCTGTTCACGCCACTGGGCATGCGCGACACCGGATATTTCGTCCCGGCCCGGTCGGCGCACCGGCTGCCCGCCTCCTATGCCGCCGACGACGGAAGCCTGGTCGAGCGGGAACCGGCCGGCGGCGGCTTCCACGTGGGCCCGCCGCCCTACGACATGAGCCACAGCGAGCTGCTCTCCACCGCTCCCGACTACCTGCGGTTCCTGCGCGCCCTCCGCGACGGAGAGCTGCTCTCCCCGCGGTTCCTGCAGCTGCTGAGCACCGACCAGGTGCCCGACGCCGTGAAGCAGCCGGACTCCTTCTTCCCCGGCTTCTGGGAGCGGACCGGGTGGGGTTTCGGAGTCTGCGTGGTCACCGGCGGCCCGCACCGGGGCCGCTGGGGCTGGTCCGGCGGGGCGGGCACCGACTTCTTCGTCGATCCCGACGGGACCCTCGGACTGCTCCTGACCCAGGTGGAGATCGGCGAGCGCCTCGCGCCGCTGCTGGAGGCCTACGGCGAGCCAGCCGCGCCCTCCCGGCATCTGCCGGGCTGACACGAGCCGACCGCGCCCGCCCCGCACCTGATGGGCCGACACGGCCGGTCAGTTCAAGTCCCCCCTCGCGCACGAATGGAAAATGGTCTCTGATCAGGAGTTTTACACTCCAGGTCGGGGGCCATTTTCGTTGGAGGTGCTAGAAAAAGTGCTAAGCGTTCCCGAGGTGGGCGGCGAAGCGGTCTACGGCCGACCTCTGCATGGTCGGGGTGACGTGGGAGTAGATGTTCATCGTCGTCGTGATCGTTGAGTGTCCCAACCGCTCTTGGACGATCTTGGGGTGCACGCCCATCTCCAGCAGCAGGGTCGCGTGGGTGTGACGCAGCCCCTTGATCGTGACGCGGTGCATGGTGTCGTACTTCTTGGTGAGCCAGTTCATGCGGCGATCCCAGCGGCTGGTCATCGCGTCGGGTGAGCGGAGCTTGCCGTCGTCGTCGCCGAAGATGTAGGCGTCGGCCTTGGCAAGGGTGAACGAGAGTTCCGCGCGGGCGACCTTGTAGGAGGCGAGCACTTTCAGGGTGTCTTCGTCCACGTCGATCACGCGGGCGTTGCCGGTCTTCGTGGTCTTGGTCTTTGTCCAGTCGTCGGTATCGACCGCGCGGCGGATGCTGACCCGCATCGTCTTGGTGTTGAGGTCGCTCCATTTCAGGGCGAGGGCTTCGCTTCTGCGCATGCCCGTGTAGGCGATGAGGCGCCACAGCGGGAACAGCTCGTCTTCCCGCTCGTCGCGGTTCCAGGTGAGGAACAGGGTGAGCTGGTCGGCGCTCCAGGTGACGATCTCGGGTTTCTGCGCCCGCACTTCGCTCGTGGTCGGGGCCTTGACGGTGCGCTTCTCCTTCGCCGGGTTCACTGTCAGGTGTCCGTCGTCGATCGCGGCGTCGAGGATCGCGCCGAGTACGACGTGCACCTTGTGGACGCTGTTGGCCGACAGCGGTTTGCCCTTGCCGTACTCGTCTTTGCGGCCGTGATCTTCGAGGTCGCGGTAGTGGCGGGCGATCCTGGTGGCGGTGAGTTTGTCGAGCCGGATCGTGCCGAGCTGGGGCTTGATGTGGTTGCGGATGATCTTCTTGTACCCCTTGATCGTGGATGCCGCGAGCTTCAACCCGGCCACCCACTCATCCGCGTACGCGCCCAGGGTGGGCACCTTGTTGCCGAACTTCTCGTTCTGCTTGCGCTGCTTCAACGCTTCCTGCAAGGCGTCGTTGGCCTCGTCGGTGCTGGTGAACCCGGAACGTGTGAGGCGGCGCGATCCCATCTCGGGGTACTCGGGGTCTTTCAGGACGTAGATCTGGAACCGCCACCGTTTGCCCTTGTCGGTGTCGTAGGCCTGGATCGAGCCGGGCTGCCGGGAACGGGAACGACGCTGCTGCTTCTCACCCCCACTGTTCTGCTCGGCGGGCTGCTTCGTCGTCGTCATTTCATCTGCTCCTTCGCTCGGGTGGTCGATTGGGCTGCTAGCTCTCGCCGAACGGCCGGGCGTCGGGGTCGAGGTGCAGCAGGCGCAGGTTGGCGTGCTGGAGGCGTTCGCGGTAGCGCTCGATGCGTTCCTGGTAGTGGGGGCCGAACGCGGCCATCGCGGTCTCACTGTCCTTGTAGGAGTCGAGTTTGAGTTTCGCGGTCTCGATCTCGTACAGCGCCTCCTGTGCCTGCCTCTGCCAGTAGGCCACGAGCCCGGCGTGCGTGAGGGCGGTGGCCCCGGCCAGCCACGCCTGCACTTCCTCCGACGTGTGTCCGGCGGGTACGCCGGTGAATGCCGATTCGTCTTCGGGCGGGGCCAGGAGCGCGGCCGGGGTGGTGCCGAGGGCGTAGGCGATCGCGGTGAGGTCGTCCACGTCCACGCGCCGGTCGCCCAGCTCCACCTTGCTCACCCCGGAGACGGAGAGCTTCCGGCCCGCCTCGGTGAGTTTCTGCGAGAGGGTGCGCAAGTCCATGCCGATGGACTGCCGTGCTTTCCTGACGTTGTGCGCGACGTAGCTGTTCGTGAGTCCGGCGGGGTTCCCCCGCATCCGTTCGTTCTCCATATAGGAAAACTACACCGCGACTCTTGACAATGCAATCCCTGGCGCGGATGATAGTGGAACTCCTCTTCTCGCGCGCGAACTCGAACGGATGGTGTGATGATGCGGCAGAGCACGCTGGACATGGAAGACCTGCGCGGGCGGCGCAGCCTGGTCATCACCCGGAAAGAGGCCGCCGAGGCGCTCGGGGTTGATCCGCGTACGATCACAACGAGCATCAACGAGGGCACGATCCCGTCGGTGAAGCTCGGACGGCGGGTCGTGATCCCGCGCGAGAAGTTCCTCGCGCTCTTCGCCGACGCGACGCCCGGTGATGATGCCTGACGCGCTGGGTGGGGGTGCCGATTCGGCACCGCCGTACTCACGGCGTTAGCCGTCGAGCCAGTGCTCCCAGTACTTCGGCTTGCGCCGGTTGTGCGCGTAGGCGACGATCACGACCTCGGTGTCGGTGAGGTAGTAGAGCACCCGGTAGGGAAACACGCGCACGCTTGCGCTTCTCACTACGGGCAACTCATTCCAACCGGGAAACACCCGAGCGGCTTCCGGCCAATCGAGCACCTGCCACTCTGTAGCCCCAACCTCGGAAAGAAAGTCATCGCCTAGGTCTGTACGCGCTGCTTCGTACCACTCGGCAGCTTCGAACAGTTCCGACGCGGCTTCGGGATGGATGCGGCGCGTCAGCGTCACTTGCGCATCGCCGCGAGTTTGGCCCGAATCTGCGCGTGAACCTCGTCCGCGTCGAGCAGTTCGATTTTGCCGCTCTCGATGTCGTCAATGCGACGGCGAAGCTCCGAACGCCAGGCCGTATCGACCTCGGCCTGCTCATCGGCACTGATCTGCTGGAGCGCGACCGCAGCAAGCTCACGCTCATCAGCAGAGAGGCTACGGCCTTCTGCGATGTACTCTGCGAGCTTCGGCGTCATGCCCTAAGTCTACCGCTGAGAGCCGACAGTGGGGAGGGGTTCGCGACGCTCACAGGCTACGGCCACGGTCGGGCGGCGCCTGGCCTGAGGAAGATCGATGCTGGCCCGGGTCGTAGAGCGCGGCCTGTCTCCGCTCCGCTTGGTGCGCTTCGCGGGCTGCTTCGGCAACGCGGGTCTGCTCGATCCGCTCCACGGCCTCGGCCGGGGTGAGCGAGCGCAACAGGTCGGCCTCCTCGCGTGCCTGTTTCGCGGTCTGCGTCGCGCTGGCGACTTGCTGGGCCGGGTTCGCCGCGAGATAGGCGTACTGGTTGCGGAGCACCTTGTCGGTGCCGAACGCGCGCGCGTACGCGGTCAGCCGCGCCGTCTGCGCCCGTTCGGGCCTGCTCACGAGCGCGTCGCGCGCGGCCCGGTGCTCGCGCTCCGCCTCGATCACGCGGGGGTCGGCGTCGACCCGCGGGCGGGTCACGCGCTCCACCCACACGTTCGGGCGTTCGTTCCACTTCGGCGGGCCGCCCCACTCGTCCGTGAGGTGCTGCCGCGCCTGCTGGGCACGGGCCCCGGCGGTCTCGTGGTCAGTGCGGGCGCGACGCTTCCCGAACCACGACGCCGCCCGCACCTGCTCAGCCGCCGCCTCCACGGTCACGTTCGCGTCCTGCCAATCATTCAGCGCCGCCCCTGCCGCGGACACGAGAGGCGCGGCGACCTCGGCCCGCACCAGATCGGCGTGCTGCTTCGCCGCCTCCTCGGCCGCTTGGGCCGTCTCTCTCACCGCCGTCTCGCGTGTACTCAGGTCAGCCAAGACGGTCCGGACTTGTTGCCAGCGTTCCGCTTGCGCCTCGGCGGTTTCCGCCTGCTCGATGAGCGCCGCGATCTCGGTGTTGACGAGTTTCGCGGGGCCGTCTTCGACCAGCCCGGCCACTTGCTCGGTCGCGCGGCGGGTGGCGTCGGTGAGGCCGTGGTCGGCGCGGTCGCGTTCCATCGCCTCGATGAACTGCCCCCGCGCATCCGCCAGGTTCTCCGCGACCACGTGCAGCAGGTTCTGATCGCGGCCGCGGGTCATGCCGACGTAAACGCTCGCGGCGCTCGTTGCCTCGGTGAGGATCGTGTGCGAGGCCGTCACGGTTGCGCCCTGCACGCCGTAGGAGGTTGCGGCATACGACAGGTGTGCATGCTCGGCCACGTAGCCGGCGGGCAGGCGGACGGTGCGCTGCCGCTTCCGCCCGTTCCCCTGCTCGCGCACGTGGAGCGCGCCGTCATCCTCGACCGACTGCACGATCCACTGCTGCCGGTTCGCGACTCCGATATCGGTGTTGTTCTTCCGCGTCTGGATCAGGTCGCCTGCCCCGATGGGGAGGTCGTCACTGCCATAGACGGTGCGGGTGTCGTCGACGACGCCCTGGGCGACGCGCGCCTCACGAACGGCGGCGTTGACCGTACTCGCTTCGTCATTCGTGCTCACCGTCACCGCCTCACCGTCCTGCCGCTGCTGGGCGACCTGTTCGTGCGCATCCTCGCCGCTCGCGTGGAGCCGCCCCAGACCCTGCTGGGTGAGCTGGTCGAACACCTCGCCGGGGTTCTCTCCGTCGCGCATCCGCAGGGTGAGTTCGGCGTAGGCGGGGTCGGTAAAGCGGTGCACCTCGGCCATATCGAACGTGCGACCCCGGATCTGGACGGCCATGTCGAGCACGCCGCCGCGGCCGACGGCGGCGAGCTGGGCGCGATCCCCGACGAGCGCGACCGTCGCACCCGCCTCAGCGGTGACGGTCAGGAGGGTGATCGCGGTGTCCTGGTCGAGCATCCCGGCCTCATCCACGATCACGCGCTCACCCCGCACCAGCCGCGCCCCCGCAGCCGGACCACGATAGGTGCGGCCCGTCTCGGGGTCGGTGTCGCCGGGCGTGAGGCGCGTCCATACACCGTCACTGTTCCACCGCCACCCATGCGCATGCACCAAAGCGGCAACACTGCTCGCGGGCACGCGGAGTTCATCGTGCGCGACCTGCGCGGCGCGCAACGTCGGCGCAACCACCCGCGACGCCCTGCTGTGTTCGGAGGCGACTTCGATTGCAGCCCCGAGCATGGTGGTCTTGCCCGCTCCGGCTGCGCCCTCCACAATCACGAGCGGATCGCGGGAGGCGACCGCGGCGGCTGCGCGCTCCTGGCCCGCATCGAGGCCTCGTGCCCTCGCTGCTTCGCGCACGTCCGGGTGCTTCGGTTCCCGCTTCGGGACCCGTGCGGCCAGAAGGTCGCGCAGCTCCGTCTCCATTTGCACCACCCGGAGCGACGTGAGGTGCGCGACATGCTCCGGCGTGGGCGCGCCGGGCGGGAGGATCGAGAAGCAATCCTCCACCGCCAACGATGTCGCAATGCTCACGAACTCGCGCACCTCGGACGGCGCGGCCTGCACGCCGTACTCGGTCATGATCCGAGTCGCGTGCTCCTGCACCGTGTGCCGGGTCCACGCCGACCCGCCCGCCGCGCACCGATCCAGCGCCCGGCTCGCCACCGCCTGCACGGAGAGGTCATCCAGCGACACCGGTGCACGCCGTGCGGGCCGTTGCAATGTCTCGGGGTCGTAGCCGGCCTCCCGCAACTCTGCTACCCATGCTTGTTCTTCGTGCAGGGTGGTGGGCTTCTTCGCGGGCCGCTCGTGCGCCCACGCTTTCGCGGCGAGTCTGGCGGAGACGACCGGCCCCATCGTCTCGCCGGGGTGCGCGGCCTCCCAGTCGGCCTCGAAGCGTTCGAGATGCTTGCGCACCTGCTCACCGCGCTTACTCATCACCGGATTGAACCGTTCCAGCTCGACCACCGCACCGGTCACCGGGTCGAGGGTGAGGCCGTGCCGATCCAGCACCTCCGCAAGCTCGGGGTGGGCGGCGATCACGGCGGTGCCGAGGGCACGGATCGCGCCCTGCTGCTTGAACAACGCCGCGGTATCCAACGCGCGCCACTTCCCGGCCGCCCAGACCCGGGTGCCGATCTGAAAATGGATATGCCGGTGCGGATCACCCGCCCGGCTGGTGCGGTGCGACACCGCCACCGTCTGCACCTCACGGGCGGGCACGACCTCTTGCTTCCCGCGCGGGCCGACGCGGGTGACGGAGTGCTGAGCGAGCCACCGCTGAATCTCCGCCACCGCATCCCGCTGCGCCACATCGAGGGCGTCGGAGACCTCCGGGTGCAGGGCGGCGGCGATCGACAGCGACTTCGGGGCGTTCACGACCATCTCCGCGAATCGTGGGGACCCCTGCCGCCCCGCACCGGGCAGACGCGGCTTGCCCATCGACTCACCCGTGACCGGGTTCACCCAATCCACCCACGCCGCATAGGCCTCCGGGTCGAGCCCCAGGGTCGCGGTCGTGTTTCCGTCGCCGTCGAGCGCGGTGAACTCCGCCACAGACGCATCCGCGCCGAGATAGTAGTCATCGGCGCGGGAGCGGTCGGCCTCGACATAGCGGCGCGCGTCGGCTCCGGTGCCCCGGAACAGGATCACGCCGCCATGCATGAGGACCACCATCCTTAATTCTCTTAATTAGAGAACCGTATATCTACCACGGTAGCATACGTCCATTCAAAAGAGAAGAGAAGTGATGCGCGTCGAGGCTCCTGGGGGAACAGTGACGAGGGGTAGGGGCTGGTGTGCGCGTTCGGTGCCTGTTGGTGGCATCGGCGGCGATCACGTCAACCGCGGCTCCGGCGAGCGTTGGACGCACATGGCTCTTCGCGCGGACCGGCTCAATGTCAGGAGGGCTCGACAGTACCCTCCTGGGCCACGCGTGGGCGCGGGATGAACGCCGCGATGATGAAGGTGACGATCGCTGCACCGAGCCCGAGTGCGAGCGTGAAGAGGAAGCCTCCCTCGCTCGGGCCTGTCACGCCGCCAATAGTCGTCACGGACTGTGCGAGGACCGCGCCGGTGACGGCAGCAGCGATTGTGGTACCGAGCGAGCGCATGAGCGCATTGAGTCCGTTCGCCGCCCCGCTCGCGTGCGCCGGTACGGCCTGCATGATGAGCGCAGGCATCGCCGCGTAGCCGAGCCCGACCCCGATGCCGAGCACGATGCTGACGACGAGGATCTGCCAGACCTGTGCATGGAAGGCCAACGCGAGCCCGTAGGCGAGGGCAAGGATCACCGCCCCCAGGAGGAGCAGCCGTTTCGCGCCCCAGCGCTGTCCGACCTTGCCCGCCACCGGAGACATCGCCATCATCGCCAGACCGGAGGGGGCGACGACGAGCGCCGCGACCGTGAGCGTCAGACCAAGCCCGATGCCACTGGCCTGCGGCAGCGTGAGCAGCTGCGGCAGCACCACATTGGATGCGAAGAGCGCGAATCCCATGGTGACCGAGGCGAGGTTGGTCAGCAGCACCGGTGCGCGGGCGCTCACGCGCAGGTCGACGAGCGGGTCCTTGACGCGCAGCTCGATCGCGCCCCAGATCACGAGCACGATCGCTCCGCCGATCAGGAGGGTCAGGGTGCGTGCGTCTGCCCACCCCCACTCGCCACCGCGCGAGACGGCGATGAGCACGCCCACAAGTCCGAGCGAGAGCCCGACGATGCCGACGACATCAACGCGCCCGGGCGAGCGTTGCGTGCTCCCAGGTACGAACACCGCGCAGCCGAGGAAGGCGAGCACGGCGATGACGGCCGCGACCCAGAACAGGGCGTGCCAGTCGAGGTGCTCTGCCACGAGGGCACTCAGCGGCAGGCCGAGCGCGCCGCCGACGCCGAGTGTCGCGCTGACGAGGGCGATGCCCGCGCCGAGCTTCTGCGGCGGCAGGACATCGCGCAGGATCGAGATGCCCAGCGGGATGACGCCTGCGACCGCCCCCTGCAGGGCACGAGCAACGATGAGGGTCGTCACATCGCCTGCGAAAGCGGCGAGGATCGCGCCTGCCGCCTGAAGCAGCAAGAGCGACATGACGATACGGCGCTTGCCGAACATGTCGCCGAGACGCCCGGCCACGGGAGTGCAGACGGCCGCTGCCACCAAGGTCGCCGTGATCGCCCATGCCGTGTTCTCGCTGGTGGTATTCAACAGCCTCGGCAGCTCTCCCTGGATCGGAATGAGGATCGTCTGCATGAACGACGCCCCAAGTCCCGCAAAAGCGAGCACGGCGAGGATCACCCCCGAACGGTGTCGAGGCATGCGAGTGCGGTCATCATCGGCGGCCAGGGGCATGCCCTGGGCCCGGGTGGAGGTCATCGGTCGTTCTTCCGTCCCTGCTCGTTGTGAATCATGATGAGACGGTGTCTCAGCCAACAGATACCGTATCATGCTATAGACTCAGATTCATGTCGAATGATGTGCGCGACCGCAGTCGCGAGATCCTGCGGGCAGAGCTGGCCGACGCCGCTGCGACGTTCTGCGTCGAGCAGGGCTTCGACGAGGTGACGGTCGGGGAGCTTGCGCGTGGCATCGGCGTCTCCCGCGCCACCTTCTTCCGCTACTTCGCCTCGAAGGAGGACGCGGTCGTCTCCGCCGCGCGCTTCGCCGCCACGCGCGCGGGTTCCTTCGCCCAGAGCGTTGCCGAGGCTGTCGAGGCAGCCTCTCCCGGCACAAGCCTCTGGGCGATCATGTGCGCGGCCACGGAGCCGATGGTCGCCACGGCCGAGTCCCGAGGAGACCCGCTGCGGGCACGCATCCGCATGATCAATGAAGTGTCGGCACTCAAGGGGCATCTGGCGTCCCAGCAGCGCGGCGATCAGTCTGCCGTCGCCGAGGTGCTGCGCGAGTGCCTCAGCAACGGCCGCGCCGCCCAGGCCATTGCTGCCGCCGGGGTCGCGGCTGTCGACCTCGCCTGGCAGGAGTGGGCGCACACTCCAGGCTCGAAGTTGCGCCCCCTGCTCGACGCCTACTTCACGGCGCTCGGCACCGTAGCGACCGTGAAGCTCGCCTGAATCGGCCCCGGCTTCCCGTGACAGCAAGCATCCGTCTCGCGAGTCGAGGATCGACGCATGCCGCCAGTAGTCCGACCTGAGCATCTCGTCGACGAATCAGTCTCCCGCTAGGTGGATGCCGAGATCTGTGCGGCCTGGGGCGAGATCTGGGTGAAGTGCTCTCGTGCCCCTGTATTGCCCGTCGCTGAGTCTTCGAAATGGCCGCGTTCGTTCGTCAGAAAGGCCGCGGAGCCGGTCGCGGAGGCGTTGAATCTCGTCGTCCACGCGCTCAGTGTCGAGGTCGTCAGCATCGTAGATAGTGTGGAGTGCGTATGTTTCAACCCCTGAGTACCAGAGTGCACCGTGGGTGAGGGGGAAGAGCAGGCTATCCAAGTCTCCGCTGATGCCGCGTGGGCCGATTGAACGCGCATCCTCGCCTGCGGTGACGATGATGAGCGCCCTGCGACCAGAGAGACCGCCGTCCCCGTACCGAAGCGGGAGTCCGGTACGGGGATCAACTTCGCCATGGGCGAATCCTGCGGTGAGGACACGATCGAACCAGCCCTTCAGGATGGCAGGCATTCCATACCACCAGAGGGGGAACTGCAAGACCAGCAACTCCGCCTCAGCAATCTTCCACTGCTCCTCACGAACATCTGGCAGGAGCTGCTGCTCCGTGAACGCCTCGCCGAGAAGGTCCGCCACGCCTCCAGGCGAGCCGGAGAAGCGCCCGAGGTCGCTCTCCCTCAGCACGGGATCGAAGCCCTGCGCGTAGAGGTCTGAGGTCAATATCCGGTGATCCTGCGCGAGAGTGCTCACACCTTCGCGATAGACGTGTGCGTTCAGGGAGGAGCCCCGTGGGTGCGCGTACACCCACAGTGCTGTCTGAGTTTCGGGATGAGTCGATGCGGTCATGGGGAGCGTTGTCCTTTCGTGCTGCTGGATGTGGAGGAAGTATTCGGCGACCGCGGTGGAGGCGTCGACTACCGTTCGAAGGGGTCGTCGGCGCGGATCGACCAGCTGAACCCGCGATCGTAGAGCACCGATGCGTCGAGACTGCGGCTCAGTTCCACGGTCCGATCCCCGGTCAGCGTGAGTGTCTCGGTGCTGTCGGTCGTGTAATCGAGTTCAATGCTCTCGGCCGGTGCCTCTGCATATTCGAGTGTCGATTGACCCGGACTCTGCAAGGGCTTGAGCGTCAGAACCAGCCCGTTGCCCTCGCGCACGTACGTGCCCACGAGCAGGGTGCCGTCGTTCTGTCTCACCTGCGCAGTCGCCGCCCCGTCGGTCAGGGTGCTCCCGAGCGCAAGCTGCGACCAGGACGCGTCTGCACCGGAGCCGTCGGACTCGACCGCCCACACTCCCGCAGGTGCGGAATCATCGACGCTCTGAGTGGGCTGGACGACGAAAACCAAGGCCCCGGTCAACGCCAGCACCGCAACACCCACGGGCATCGCGATACGACCAGCTATGCGGTTCGCGCGAGCGCTGCGGAACGGGCGCGGCTCAACCGAGGCGGGGACCGCACCATTGCCCACGACCGCAGCGACGATGCGTTTCGCCCACGGAGCCAGGACGATCAGGCTCATCACGAGCAGGGCGAGCGAGAGCTGCTTCGCAGGCATGTCGTAGCCAAGATTGAGCACGAGAATGAAGGCCATGGAGCCGGCGGAGACCAGCGCTCCCGGGACCATCGTCCGACGCCACATGAGCGCGACAGCCGCCCCCAACTCGGCCATACCGGCAAGGGCCTGGAAGAGCGGCGAGAATCCCACCATGTACGACAGCAGACCCATGGGGCTCATTTCACCGAGCGTGATCAGCGACTCGCCGACGTCAGGTCTGCCGAACTGCCAGAGTCCGATCTTGATCACGCCGTTGAACAACAGCATGATCGCCAGCAGGAATCGTATTGCTGCGTGCGCCCACCACAGGACTGTACGGGCCAGGGGCCAACGACCCCCAGGTCGATCGTTCGGTGTCGTTGAGTCGCGCGTAGCGTCGTCGATCGTGGATGTGTGGTTCATTCTTCTCTCCTTGTGAGGTCGTAGAAACAGGCCTGCGTCAGTGCGTGAGTACTTGGATGCCCAGCCCGCCGAGGATCGCGACGGCTGCGCCCCAGACGGCCACTGACACCAGCTCCCAGATCAGAACCTTGGTGGGATTCGCGCCGAAGCCGACCATCGCGGCGGACGAGATCTGCGTCGGATGGCCGATGAGGGCCACGCCCGGGATTCCGAACCTCTGGAACAGGCGGCCCACGCGTTTGCGCCTGGGTGAGCTTTCCTCCTCCGTGCTCGGCGTCGATCGCACGCGCTGCCGAATCCGACTGGACACGACGACGATGAGAACGACCGCCGCGGCGTTGCCCGCGATCGCAGCACTGACGGCAACGGCCGGATGCAGGCCGATCGCGACGCCGACGAGCGTGCCGAGGTAAGACTCGACGAACGGGACGGCAGCGATAAGGAAGACGGCGAACCACTGAAGCCAGCCGGGGAAGGACTGAGCGAAGTCCTGGAGGGTCTCGAGCATAATGTTGCTCCCTTTCGGATGTTGTATGGAGGCACCTGGGATCGCCCGGTGGGGTGGAAGGACGGAGAGCCCGGTAGACGTTCGTGGGGCCTTGCCCCTACGAACGTCTACAGCAGCCCCACCGTCACTAGCACATTGTGCTAGGACATCACACTAGCACAATGTGCTAGTGTGATGTCAATTCGATTCACAGGACTACGGAGGGGTTGTGGACACGCGACGCAGGATCCTTGACGCAGCGACTTCGATGGTGGAGGAGGGCGACGGACAGCGCTTGACGGTGCGCGCAGTGGCCTCACGAGCCGGCGTCGGCATGGGGACGCTGCGGCATCACTTCCCGAACCAGCGCTCTCTGCTCGACGCGGTCCTCGCGTCGATGTACGAGCAGGCGATGCCCGATGACCGCATCCACGACACGACGCTGCCAGCGCGCCAGCGCCTCACCGACAACCTGGGCAGACTCGTCGCCACCATCGGCACAGGCGACGAGGCACGGGCGCGAATGGGCGAGATGTTCCAGAGCTATATCAGCCCCGATGCGCCCGAGAACGTCCGCACGACATATGCCACCTTCGACGAGCAGGCAACGCGACGCGTCGAGACATGGCTGTCGATCCTCGTCGGGCAGGGAGCACTCGAAGAAGGCGACAACACGGCCCGGGCGCACTTCCTCCTCAGTGTGGTCAATGGCCTCGTCTTCTGGAGGGCGCTGCCGTTGAAGGAATCCACTCTCACGCGAGAGGCGGACGCACTCACCCTTGCCACAGAGGCGCTGCCATTTACGCAGTAGTCCCCCGGACGCCCTCGTGCGCGCTCCAGAGGTGTGCGTTCGTTCGGAAGGACAGGGAAGTGTAAGGGGTGTACAGAGGGGCAGCGTAAGGCGGGCGAGCATGGGGTGCTTAGGGTGCGCGAGGAGCCATCAGTGCTGAGCATTCTGCTCGGCGCTTGCATATGGAGCGAAGGAGTTCACCCAGGAACCTGAAAACCCCTGATCCCACGGTTCCGCGAAGGTGGCAGGACCGTAGAATCAGTGTTGCCGGTCAGGGCCGGTGAGGCGTTCGATGATGAGGGTCATGACGCGTTGCTGCGCGGGGTTCATGTGCTCGTTCAGGAGCGTGGTCATCGCGTCCGCGCCCTCCTGTTCCCCGATGCTGATGTCGAAGTGCGGGATGGCGTCGCCCCGCTCGGCGAGGAACCCGGTGATGAGCGCGGCCCCACGTTCAGCCAGGGTGGTGATCTCCGCCTCTGACGTGTCTGGCGGTAGCCCCATCAGGTCCGTATTGATTTGCGTGAGGGCGTCGGGTGCACCGTGCATGGCTTCGGCGAAGCTGGGCATGGCATCGTTCGGGAGCAGCCGTGCGAGCAGAATGGCCATGTTCCGGGAGCCGGGCCCCGGCCCGAGGGCTTCCATCGCGAGGAGTGCTTCTGGTGAGAGATCGGGTGAGATGCCCCGAGCGATCAGTTCGTCGATGTCTGCGCGGATGCGGGTGAGTTCGGTGATCCTGCCGTCGAGTTCGGTCCGCAGCCCATGCAGGGATTCCTGACCCTGTTCCTCGGATTCGAGCATCCCTGCAACCTGCTCCAGGGTGAAGCCGAGGCCGGTGAGGCGTGCGATGCGGAGCGCGAGCACGAGATGCCGGGCGGTGTACTGCTTGTACCCGTTGCTCAACCGTTCAGGTTCCGATAGGAGTCCGACCTCGTGCCAGTGGCGGATCGACCGCAGCGTGACCCCGGTGAGGTCAGCGAGCTGCTTCGTGCTCCACGCCATGCTCACCCCTCCTGCTCGCCTGGTTCCGGTGTTTCTGAATCCGGTGTCTCTATTGTGTCCAACGACCGGAACGCGGGCACGATCAGCGCGATGACGGCGGTGACGGCCATGACCACCGCGATCCCGACCCCCGCGGTGGTGAGCCCGTACCCGGAGGCGATGGCGGCGATCGGTGCAGCGGTGAGAGCGGGGGCGGCGAGCATGAGCGCGTTCTGCGCCCCGAGCACGCGCCCGCGCATCCGGTCAGGGGTCGCCTCGATCGTCGCGACGCCGAGCACGGCTGACATGGGGGCGTTCGTGAGACCGATCAGCACCGCGGCGGCGATCACCAGCCACGGCGCACCCATCGCCCCCAGGGCGGCGAAGCCGATCACGCTGCCGAGCATGCCGATCACGAACCAGGCCCGCCGCGAAGCCTTGCCGACCGTCGCCGCATACAGGCCCGCACCGAACAGGCTGCCGAGAGCGATGCCCGTGACCGCGAACCCGCTGAACTCAGGCAGTCGCTCCTGAAGGAAGTAGGCGGGCAGGATCGTCGCCTGCAACCCCGCAATGACTGCGACAAACACCGCCGTCAAGATGCTCGCCCCGAGTACAAGCCGGTGTCCAAGCAGGAACCGCCACCCCTGCACCAGATCGGTCGCGACACCACGCACCCCGGGTGAACCGCTGTGCTCCGCAGCGCCAGCTATCGGTTCGATCGCTCCGGCCCGCGACGAGAGTGCGAGGGAGAGCGCTGCGGCGGCGAGGCTCGTTCCCGCGGTGATGAACAGCGTCGTCGAGCTGACCCCGAGCAGGAACACGAGCAGACCACCGACACCGGGCCCGATCAGCATGAGCGCCGCGGAGAGTGACTCGCGCACTCCGACCAACCGGTCCAGTGCACCCGGCTTGCCGCCGTCGAGTTGCACCAGGCGGGGCAGCATCGTCTCGCGTGCGGTCATGCCCGGCATGTCACCGAATGCCCCGATGACGCCGAGCACGATGAACCATGTCAGGTTCAACCCCCACACCGCATCCACGACCGGGAGCGCGGCCACCGAACCCGCCGAGAGCACGTCGCTGGTGATCGAGACCGTGCGCCGGTTCACCCGATCCACGACGACCCCGGCCAGCACCCCGACGACCGCGGCGACCGCAGCGGTCACCGACGCGAGGATCCCCGCGGCGAGGATGTCGCCGGTCTTGGCGAGTACCAACAGGGGGAACAGCACCGACGCGATCCCGTTCCCCAACAGCGACAGGCTGTATGACCCCAGATAAACCCACGTGTTTCGACCCATGCACCCATCAGAAACTATGACGCCACGGCACAGTCAAGCCCACGCCCCGACACCCGCTCATCGCTCTCCGCCAACGGCAAGACCAACCAGGTCTGGGCCATCCGCAACCCCGTGAGTTGGCAGTTTGGGCACAGGTCTGAGCCGCGAAACTGGGCTGTCCAAACCTCGACAGACCTCCAGGCATTGCCGTCGCCCGAGCCGCGAAAAGTGCTAACGAAAGTGCTAAGCAACCTGTAGGTCCACGTATCGCGGTGGAGTCATCCACAGGTGAGATGCCGTAGATCGTTGATTTCATGCGGCAGAACGCAAGATCGAGATTCACGGCGCGAGGGGGTCGAGTGCAGTTCTCCTCCCCTCGCGCCCCGTCTCGGGCCCCGCCCGTCACGTCACTCCCAGGTCGCGGTCTCCGGATCCACGCCGTGGGCGCGGGCGTTCTCCTCGATCGCCCGGCGCAGCCAGGCGGCCAGGCCCGGGGCGAGCTGGTCGTAGTGCGCCGCGAACCGCGGATCCTCCGTATACATCCGGGCGAGCACGACCTGCCGGGATCGGCTGCAGTCGTAGTGCTGACCGATCGCGGCGCGATGGCGTTCGGCCAGGGCGTGCGCCTCCTCGCTGCCGGGCTCCACGCCCTGGGCGAGCGCATCGGCGAGCGCCTGCTCGAGCGCGTCGTTCTCGGCCTTGAGCTGCTGCCACCGCGCGGCGTCCCAGGAGCCGGTGCGGGCCACCGACTGCTTCCATACGTCGGTGCTCCCCCAACGCTCGCGGGCCTCCTCCTGGTAGGCGGGGTCCCAGTCGGTGCCGAAGATGCGCGACTGCTCCTCGGGGGTCAGGTTGATGGTCTTCTCGTCGGTCATGGCGGTCCTCTCGATCATCTCGTCGACGGCGTGCGCCGTCCTCTCGAGCCGTCGGATCCGCTCCCGGAGGAGGGTCCGCTGGCGCTGGAGGTGCTCGCGGGGATCCACTGTCGGATCATCGAGGATCCGACCGATCTCCGCGAGCGCCAGACCGAGTTCGCGGTAGACGAGCACCCGGTGGATCCGGGCGATGTCCTGCGCGTCGTACAGCCGGTATCCGGCCCAGCTGCGCCCGCTGGGAGGCACCAGGGCGATGCTGTCCCAGTGATGCAGGGTGCGGACGCTGACGCCGACCAGGTCGGCGACGCGCCCCACGGTGAGGTCGTCCCCCACCGCGAGGTCCTCCCCCATGGCGAGGTCGTGCTCAGCGGGCTTCTCGGTCATGGGGACCACCTTCCGGCCTGACGTCGCGTGAGGGTCAAGCGGAGGGCCTGGCATCACTGTCGAGCTCGGCCACCAGGCGCCGCGGAGCCACCGTGCGATAGGACTCCTCGATGAGCTCCGCGAGCTCGGCGGGATCGGTGCGCTCATCGAGATCCAGCCCGATCCATCCGGAACCGCCGAGATAGGCCGGGACGAACGAGGCCGAATACTCCTGGACAGTGGCGGATTCCGACGCCAGCAGATGCAGCAGCACCGACTGCGGGTGCTGCTCCCACTCCCCCTCGACCTTCCGGGCGCCGCCGTAGTAGCAGTGCACCTTGACCGTGTGGAAGGCGGGGCGACCATGGCTGATCTTCTCGTGCGAGCCGGGCACGGCGAGCGCGATCGACCTCACCAGAGCGAGGAGCGGATCATCGTCGTCGAACATCTGCGGATGAACCATGCCGTGATCCTCCCGCGATCGGCGCGGATCCGCCACCCTCCGGACCACTGGTCCGCCCCTCCCCGGACGCCGATTCCGGACTTCCAGCCCACCACCCTCTCAACCGCCGCGAGGAATCCGGACACTGCGACGGCGTCGGCTCCGCGCCTCTAGGCTGGAGCGATGACTCTTCCCGTGCTGATCGACTGCGACACCGGCATCGACGACGCGATCGCACTGACCTATCTGGCCTGCCGATCCGATGTCGAGATCGCCGGCATCGTCTCCACCGGCGGCAACGTTCCCGTCGCGGCCGTGCACCGCAACAACCTCTCCCTGGCCGAGCTGCTGGGGCTCGACGCCCCGGTCGCTCTCGGGGAGTCGACCCCGCTCGTGCAGGAGCCGATGTACGCCGACGACACCCATGGACCGCAGGGCATCGGCCACGCCGTGCTCCCGGACCCGGCGCGCGCGGAGGACGCCCGATCCGGCGCTCGGCTGTGGGTCGACATGGCCCGCGCGCATCCGGGCGAGCTCGTCGGCCTCGTGCTGGGGCCGCACACGAACCTCGCCCTCGCGCTCGAGATCGATCCCGAGCTGCCGCGTCTGCTGAAGCGCCTGCACATCATGGGCGGCGCCATCAACCATCGTGGGAACACCGGGGCCACCAGCGAATGGAACATCGCCGTGGACCCGGAGGCCGCGCAGCGGGTGCTCGCAGCGTTCAGCACTGCGCGGGAGCGGCCGGTGCTCGGTTCCCTCGAGGCCACCGAGACCGTGCGGTTCACCGAGGACACCCTGGACGATCTCCGGGGGCTCGCCGAGCGCACCGGCCATCCTGTCGCGGGGATCCTCGTGGACGCCCTGCGCTGGTATTTCGAGTTCCACCGGGCCGACGGCTTCGGCTGGATGGCGCACGTGCACGACCCCCTGGTCACCGCGCACGCGGTCACCGGCGACTTCGCGGGCACCCGGCCCCTGGCCGTCGACGTCGAGCTGGCAGGCACGTTGACCCGCGGTCAGACCGTCGGCGACGAGCTGGGCCGATGGGGCCGGGCACCGAACGTCGACGTCCTCACCGACGTGCGGCCCGCCGCCTTCATCGCGCACCTGCTGGCGACCCTCGAGACGGGGCTGTCGATCACCCGCTGAGCTCCGGAGCCGAGCAGGTCAGCCCAGCGTCGTCACCTCGACTTCGAAGCAGCGTCGGGGCCCCTTGTCCCCGGAGCCGGCCCGCCAGCCCACGCAGTGCACGCCGTGCGTGCCGCGCTCCTCGTAGGCGAGCAGCACCGTGCCCGGAAGGGTCACGGGCGCGTCGAAGGTGACATCCCACCGCAGGGGGCGCGAGAGATCGACGCGCGACTCCGTGAACGCCCGCGAGGCGGTGTACATGCCGTGGGCGATGGCGCGAGGGAACCCGAAGGCCTTCGCACTGAGCGCCGAGAGGTGGATCGGGTTCACGTCCCCGGCGACCGCCGCATAGCGGCGCCCGGTGTCGGCCCCGAGCTTCCAGCGTCCCGTCGGCCGCGGGGCCTCGAAGGCCCGACGCGTCGAGCGCGAGGAGCGAGCGCTGGCGCTGTCGCCGCCCGCGGACGTCCTCGCGCCGTCGGAGCTCTCCGCCGAGGGCTCGCCGTTGCCGGAATCGCCGCCCTTGGCGAGGTACGTGGAGACGTCGGTCGCGATGATCTCGCCGTCCTCCCCGAGGATCGTGGAGACCGCTTCGAAGGTGCGCCCCTTGCGGTGCGGCTGCAGATCACGCACGCGGCACTCGACGTCCACCAGTTCCCCCACCCGCACCGGACGGTGCTGGAGCACCTGATTGCGCAGATGCACGAGCCCCAGCAGGGCGAAGGGGAAGTCGCGCCGCGCCATCAGGGCCAGCGAGACCGGGAAGGCGAGCACGTGCAGCACCCCGGGGTGGACCAGATCGGTCGCCGGGCCGCCCATGAGGTGGTCGAAATCGCGGGCCCGCTCGGCGTCGATGCGCACCTGACGCACGCGGTATCCGATCGATGGCAGCACGGGCTCCTTCGACCCCCGGCGCCCTGAGGAGCGCGGGTCGAGCGCGGCCGCATAGATCGCGGGGAAGGAGGGGACGTCGGAGAGGTCCTTCATCTGCTCGCCGGGGGTGACCTCGGAGCCTGTCTGCATGGCGGTCACTTCCCCACCATGTTCTGTCCGCACACCCGCAGCGTCCCGCCGCGGATGCCGCCCGCCTCCGCCGAGGAGAGGAAGGCGATCGCCTCGGCGACGTCCACCGGCAGGCCTCCCTGCTGCAGGGAGTTCAGCCGGCGCGCGACCTCGCGGGTCAGCGCCGGCATCTTGGCGGTCATCTCGGTCTCGATGAACCCGGGGGCGACCGCGTTGGCGGTGCCGCCGAGGGACTCCAGGCGGGCGGCGAGCGCGTCGACGAAAGCGATCACTCCGGCCTTGGAGGCGGCGTAGTTCGTCTGGCCGCGGTTGCCGGCGATCCCGCTGGTGGAGGCGAGGGACACCACGCGAGGCTGTTCGCCGAGCACGTCCCCGGCTTCGATCAGCGCGTCGGTCAGGGCGACCTGGCTGGCGATGTTCACTGCCAGGACGGGGTCCCAGCGGTCGGAGGTCATGTTGGCGAACAGCTTGTCGCGGGTGATGCCGGCGTTGAGCACGGCGATGTCGAGCACGAGAGAGCGCTCGCGCAGGAAGGAGACCAGGCGCTCCCCCGCGCCCTCGGAGGTGACGTCGAGCTGCACCGGGACCGCGCGCAGCTCGTTGGCCAGCTGCGAGAGGTCCGTCCCTGCACCGGGCACGTCGAGCACCACGAGCCGGGCGCCGTCGGCCGCGAGCGTGCGGGCGATCGCCGCACCGATGCCGCGAGCGGCGCCGGTGACCAGAGCGGTGCGCCCGGCCAGCGGCCGGTCCCGGTTCTCGGTCAGGGAACCGGCGGCACTGGAGACCGTGAGGAACTGCCCGGCGACGAAGGCGCTGCGGGCGGAGAGCAGGAAGCGCAGGGCCCCGGTCACGCCCGGAGCGTCCAGGTCCACACCGTCCTGGACCAGGATCCCGTTCGCGGTCCCGCCGCGGCGCATCTCATGGGCGAGGGAGCGCAGGAAGCCCTCGACACCGCCGCGGGCGGCGTCGCGAGCGGGGTCCTCGCCCTGCGCGGGCCGGGAGATAGTCACCACTCGTGCCCCGGGGGCGAGGGAGCGCATGGCCCCTGCAAGCGGCAGCAGGATGCGGCCGAGATCCGCCGGGGCGGAGATCTCGTCGAGCACCGCGATCACGGAGCCGACGCTGCGCAGCTCGTCGAAGCGTCGGCGCACGTCGGCGCCCTCGCCGAGGAGGTCGCGGGCGACCTGATCGGCGCCCGCGGACTCGCCGAGCACGACGACCGGGCCGAGGATCGGTGCGGGGCGGTCGCCGCGGCGCGGGAGCATCGAGGGGCGGGGCAGGCCGGTCCGTCGGGCGATGAACGCTCCGGGGGCGGAACGGATGAACTTCGTATAGGTATCGGTCATGGGGTGCTCCTCAGCAGGGATGCGGGCGCGGCGTCGCGGAGGCCGCGCCGGGTCGACAGGATCAATCGGTGACCGACTCGAGCAGGACCGCGGTGCCCTGGCCGGCGGCGGCGCACACGGAGATCAGGCCGCGCTGGACGCGGCCGGTCTCCCGGGCGCGCTCGTGCAGCAGCTTGGACAGCGTGGCCACCAGGCGGCCGCCGGTCGCGGCGAAGGGGTGCCCGGCGGCGAGGGAGGAGCCGGCCACGTTGAGCTTGCTGCGGTCGATGCTGCCCAGCGCACCGCCGCGGCCGAGCCGGGTGCGGCAGAACTCGTCGGACTCCCAGGCGGCGAGAGTCGACAGCACGGTCGAGGCGAAGGCCTCGTGGATCTCGTAGAAGTCGAGGTCCTGCAGGGTGAGGCCCTGCGCGTCCAGCAGCTCCGGGACGGCGTAGGCGGGGGCCATGAGGAGGCCCTCGTCCCCGTGAGCGAAGTCGACCGCCGCGTTGCGGGCATCGACCACGCGGGCGAGCGGGGTCAGCCCGTGCCGATCGGCCCATTCCGCGCTGCCCATGAGCACGGAGGAGGCGCCGTCGCTGAGCGGCGTGGAGTTGCCGGCGGTCATCGTGGGCTCCTCGACCTGCGGGGACTTCACGCCGAAGACCGGCTTGAGGGTGCCGAGCTTCTCGAGGGTGGAGTCCGGGCGCAGGTTCTGGTCCCGCGACAGGCCCCGGTAGCCGGTGACCAGATCATCGAAGAACCCGGCGTCGTACGCGGCGGCGAGCTTCTGATGCGATGCCAGTGCCAGCTCGTCCTGCGCCTGGCGGGTGATCGCCCACTGGGTGGCCGTGAGCGCCTGGTGCTCGCCCATCGAGAGCCCGGTGCGGGGCTCCCCGTTGCGCGGCGGGACCGGTGCGAGGTCCGCGGGACGGATCGCGCTGAGCGCCTTGACGCGCTGCATGCCGGTCTTCGCCGCGAAGGCGCGGTGCAGGATGCGGCGCAGGCGCGGGGTGACCTCGATCGGCGAGTCCGAGGCGGAGTCGACGCCGCAGGCGATGCCCGAGTCGATCTGGCCCAGCTGGATCCGGTTGGACAGGTGGACCACGGTCTCGAGGCTCGTGGCGCACGCGCGAGACATGTCGATCGTGGGGGTGCGCGGGTCCAACGGGGTGCTCAGTGCACTCTCGCGGGTCAGGTTGAGGTCCCCTGCGAGCTTGAGGACGGCGCCGCCGGCGATCTCGCCGAGCTTCTCGCCCTGCAGCCCGAAGCGCGCCACCAGGCCGTCGAGGGCCGCGGTGAGCATGTCCTGGTTGGAGATGCCGGCGTAGGGGCCGCCGGCACGCGCGAACGGGATCCGGTTGCCGCCGAGGATCAGGGCGTCGGAGGGGAAATCAGTCACGGGGGTGCACCTCTTCGTGGTCACTGTGTACGGGGGTCGGGTCGACCGCTCCGGAACGGGCTCTCGGAGACGACTTTACATAGAACCGACGGTACTTGATACCGTAGGTTCCGTGAACGCAACGACGCAAGCCCCCGTGGACGGCCGATCGGCCCGCTGGGCCCGCCATCGTGAGGAGCGACGGGCCGAGCTGCTGGACGTCGCCCGTCATCTCATCCACGAGAACGGACCGGACGTGACGATGGAGGACATCGCCGCGGCCTCCGGCACCTCGAAGTCCATCGTGTACCGGTACTTCGAGGACAAGGCGACCCTGCAGCAGGCCCTGGGGCGCAGCATCCTCTCCGCGATGCACGCCAAGCTCCTGGACGAGATGCGCGAGCTGGAATCCGAGGTGGGCCGAGAGCCGGCGGCCGACGAACGGATCCACGCGATGATCCGGGCGTACGTCGAGACCGCCCAGCGCTCCCCCGCCGTCTACCGCTTCGTGACCCGGCCCAGCGATGGGCTGAACCATTTCCTGAACTCGGTCTCCCGCCTGGTCGCCACCTTCCTCTCCGACGACGTGCCCGCCCCGCAGATCTGGGCGCACGGTGCCGTCGGCTTCGTCGAGGCCGCCGTGGACACCTGGATGACCGAGCTCCAGCAGCAGGCCACCCAGGACGACCCGGGCACCCGCCGGCCACTCCTCACCTCCGACGAGCTCGTCACTTACCTCATCACCTGGCTCATGAAAGGAATGCACGCATGACTGTCGACGCAGACCGCAGCAGCAGCTCCATCACCTCCGGGACCACGGTCCCCACCAGCCCCACCAGCCCCACCCCCACCGGGCCGATCCCCGTGCCGCCCGCAGGATCGGATCGTCTCGACATCGCCGCCGTCACCGAGGTGCTGATGGGCACCTGGGCCGATGCCCGCCGGGACGCCCGGGAGCGGGCCGCCCGCCCCGAGTTCCATCGCCCCACCGACCTCACCGTCGCCGAGCACCGTGACCTCACCTTCGAGCAGATGAAGCGGCTGGCCGAGGAGAACGTCTCCCACCTGATGCTGCCCGAGCACCTCGGCGGTCCCAACGACAACGGCGGCAACGTCGCCTCCTTCGAAGAGCTCGTGGTCGCCGATCCCTCGCTCCAGATCAAGGCCGGCGTGCAGTGGGGGCTGTTCACCTCCGCGATCGTCCAGCTCGGCGACGAGCAGCAGCAGAAGGCCTGGGTGCCCGATGCGATGGACCTGACCACCCCGGGCGCCTTCGCGATGACCGAGATCGGGCACGGCTCGGACGTGCAGTCGCTCGCCACCACCGCCACCTACGACGCCTCCACCGAGGAATGGGTGCTCCACACCCCCTTCCGCGCCGCCTGGAAGGAGTTCCTGGGCAACGCGGCGATCCACGCGAAGGCGGCGACCGTCTTCGCTCGGCTGATCACTCGGGGCGTGGACCACGGCGTGCACTGCTTCTACGTGCCGGTGCGGGACGCCGAGGGCGAGCTGCTGCCCGGTGTGCGCAGCGAGGACGACGGCCCCAAGGGCGGTCTGAACGGCATCGACAACGGTCGCCTGGCCTTCGACCACGTGCGCATCCCGCGCACCAACCTGCTGAACCGCTATGGCGACGTCGCTGCGGACGGCACCTATGCCTCGCCCATCGAGTCCCCCGGGCGCCGGTTCTTCACGATGCTCGGCACGCTCGTGCAGGGCCGCGTGTCCCTGGACGGCTCCGCGACCCGTGCGAGCCAGCTGGCGCTGCACATCGCGATCACCTACGCCACCCAGCGGCGCCAGTTCACGGCCTCCGATCCCACCCGCGAGACGGTGCTGATGGACTACCAGGCGCACCTGCACCGCCTGCTGCCCAAGCTCGCGGCCACCTATGCGGGGTCCTTCGCCCACGAGCAGCTGCTGCACGCTTTCGACGACGTGTTCTCCGGGCACACCGATGACCCCGAAGCGCGCGAGGACCTCGAGACCCTCGCCGCGGCGCTCAAGCCCACCTCCACCCGGCTCGCCCTGGACACCATCCAGGAGTGCCGTGAGGCCTGCGGCGGCGCCGGCTTCATCTCGGAGAACCAGCTCGTGGGACTGCACCAGGACCTCGACGTGTACGCCACCTTCGAGGGCGACAACACGGTGCTGCTGCAGCTGGTCGCGAAGCGGCTGCTCAGCGACTACACCTCCGAGCTCAAGAGCGTCGACCGCGCCGGCATCGGCCGGTTCATCGCACAGCGCGCCGAGGTGCTCGCCAAGCGCCACACCCCCTGGGCGCGCCTCGCCCAGGACCTCAGCGACCGTGGCAACTCCCGTCGGGCCTTCGACTCGATGCGCCAGAGCGACTTCCAGGAGGAGATGCTCACCGCGCGCGCCCGGGTGAAGGTCGAGGAGGTGGCCCTCTCGCTGCGTGCCGCCGGGAAGATGAGCCCCGCCGATGCCGCCGCCGAGGTCAACAAGCACCAGGTCGAGATGCTCGACGCCGCCCGTGCCCACGCGGATCTGGTCCGGTGGCGCGCCTTCACCGCCGCCCTCGAGCAGATGGAGGACCCGGCGACCCGCGGCATCATGACGGACGTGCGCGATCTGTTCGGTCTCAGCGTCATCGAGGACGATCTCGCGTGGTTCCTGCTGGGCGGCATGATCTCCGCTCAGCGCGGTCGCCAGATCGGCTCCGATCTGCGACGCCTGCTGTGGCGGCTGCGCCCGCACGTGCTCGACCTGGTCGCGGCGTTCGATGTGCGCCCGGGACACGTGCGCGCGCCGATCGCCCTGGGCGGCGAGCACGAGCGGCAGGAGGAGGCGGCCGCGTACTTCCGTGCCCAGCGTGCCAGCGCCGACGCCCCCGTCAGCGAGAAGGCGCTGCGGGATCGGGAGAAGAAGGCGCGTCGCAGCACCAAGCGCTGACCCGTCGGTGCGAGCCGGTCGGCGCGTCGGGGACCACCGTTCCCCGACGTGCCGGCCGGTTCGTCCGTGTGACCCACGGCCCGCGCGAGTGGGCCGTGCCACGCCTCCGGGACGTGAGCTGCCTGTGGTCGGCCCTCGCCCGTGGGCGCTCGTGCCCGCCATCGCCCCGCGATCGTAGACTGGGCTCGCCGAGGCGGACCCCCGCCCGCGCCCCGGCGCCGGCGACCGCCTGCGCACCCGTGACCTCGTGACGAACGGATTCGATCCCGCGATGACCGCGAACGACGCCCCCACCCCCGCGCCCGCCGACCGGCCCGGAGACCTCGACACCGTCGAGCTCGCCGCCAGCACCCCCGAGCAGGCCCAGCCGTTCGCCGAGCTCGGCCTGAAGGACGACGAGTACGCGAGCATCCGCGAGATCCTCGGTCGCCGCCCCACCAACGCGGAGCTGGCCATGTACTCGGTGATGTGGTCCGAGCACTGCTCGTACAAGTCCTCCAAGAAGCACCTGAGCACCTTCGGCAAGCACACCACCGAGAAGATGCGCGAGAAGCTGCTGGTGGGCATGGGCGAGAACGCCGGCGTCGTGGACATCGGCGACGGCTGGGCGGTGACCTTCAAGGTCGAGTCCCACAACCACCCCTCCTACGTCGAGCCCTACCAGGGCGCCGCGACCGGTGTGGGCGGCATCGTCCGCGACATCATCGCGATGGGCGCGCGTCCGGTCGCCGTGATGGACCAGCTGCGCTTCGGCGCCATCGATCATCCCGACACCGCCCGCGTGGTCCACGGCGTGGTCTCCGGCGTGGGCGGCTACGGCAACTCCCTCGGCCTGCCCAACATCGGCGGCGAGACCGTCTTCGACGCCGCCTACCAGACGAACCCCCTGGTCAACGCTCTTGCCGTGGGCGTGCTGCGCCACGAGGACATCCACCTCGCCTCCGCCACCGGCGCGGGCAACAAGGTGGTGCTCTTCGGCGCGCGCACCGGGGGCGACGGCATCGGCGGCGCCTCGATCCTCGCCTCGGAGACCTTCGACGAGGGCGGTCCCGTGAAGCGTCCCAGCGTGCAGGTGGGCGACCCCTTCATGGAGAAGGTGCTCATCGAGTGCTGCCTGGAGCTGTACGCCGCGGAGACCGTCGAGGGCATCCAGGACCTCGGCGCCGCCGGCATCTCCTGCGCCACCAGCGAGCTCGCCGCCAACGGCGAGTCGGGAATGCACATCCACCTCGAGGACGTGCTGCTGCGCGATCCCACCCTGACCGCCGGCGAGATCCTCATGAGCGAGTCCCAGGAGCGCATGATGGCCGTGGTGAGCCCGCAGAAGCTCGCCGAGTTCGAGGCCATCGTCGCCAAGTGGGACGTCGAGGCCTCCGTGATCGGCGAGGTCACCGGCAACGGCCGCCTCACCATCGACCACTACGGACGCCGCATCGTCGACGTCGACCCCTCGACCGTCGCGATCGACGGCCCGGTCTACGACCGTCCCTTCGCCCGTCCGGACTGGCAGGACGCCCTCCAGGCCGACCGCGCCGAGGATCTGCCCCGCCCCGAGGGCGCCGAGGAGATCGCCCGCACGCTGCGCGAGCTCATCGCCTCCCCGAACCTCGCCTCCAAGGGCTGGGTCACCGACCAGTACGACCGCTACGTCGGCGGCAACACCGCGCTCGCGATGCCCGACGACGCCGGTGTGCTGCGGGTCGACGAGACGACCGGGCGCGGCGTCGCGATCGCGACCGACGCGAACGGCCGATACACCAAGCTCGATCCCCGCACCGGTGCCCAGCTCGCCCTCGCGGAGGCCTACCGGAACGTCGCCACCTCCGGCGCGGTGCCGTTGGCCATCACGGACTGCCTGAACTTCGGCTCCCCCGAGGATCCGGGCCCGATGTGGCAGCTGGTCGAGGCGATCGGCGGCCTCGCCGAGGCCTGCGAGACCCTCGGCGTGCCCGTCACCGGCGGCAACGTCTCGCTGTACAACTCCACGGGAGAGCCCGGGAAGATCGACTCCGCGATCCACCCCACCCCCGTGGTCGGCGTGCTCGGCGTGTTCGACGACGTCGCCCGACGCGTCGCCTCGGGCTGGCAGGAGGAGGGCCTGTCGGTGCTGCTGCTCGGCACCACCCGCGAGGAGCTCTCCGGCTCCGCCTGGGCCGACGTCGCGCACCGCCACCTCGGCGGACTGCCCCCGCAGGTCGACCTCGAGGCCGAGCGGTCGCTGGCCAGCGTGCTCATCGCTGCCGCGGAGGAGGGCGTGGCGGCTGCCGCGCACGACCTCTCCGAGGACGGTCTCGCCCAGGCCCTCGTCGAATCCGTGACCCGTTTCGGCACCGGCGCGCAGGTCGATCTGGCCGCGCTGCTCGAGAGGGACGGCGTGGACCTGTTCACCGCCCTGTTCTCCGAGTCCCAGGCCCGTGCGCTGGTCGCCGTGCCGACCGAGCAGGCGGACCGCCTGGTGTCGCTGTGCGCCGAGCACGGCGTCCCCCAGCTGACGCTGGGCACCACGATCGCGGACACCCTGGACATCCGGGGCGTGGGGGCCTTCGCGGTCTCCGAGCTGCGCACCCTGCGCGAGGGCACCCTGCCCCGCTACTTCGGCTGAGCCCCGGAGGAAGGGAACCCCTGACATGACCATCGCCGTCATCGGATCCAACATGGTGGATCTGATCTCCTACGTCCACCGCATGCCCGCGGAGGGCGAGACCGTCGAGGCCCCGGAGTTCCGCATGGGCTGCGGCGGCAAGGGGGCCAACCAGGCCGTCGCCGCATCGCGCCTGGGCTCCGAGGTCGTGATGGTCTCCCGGGTGGGGAACGACGTCTTCGCCGAGACCACCCTGAAGAACTTCGAGGACAACGGGATCAGCACGACCCATGTGCTGCGCACCGAGGCCACCTCCGGAGTCGCCCCGATCTTCGTGGATCCCGATTCGCACAACTCGATCATCATCGTCAAGGGCGCCAATGCACTCCTGACGCCACAGGACGTCGAGGCCGCCCGCGAGGACATCGCCCGCTGCCGGCTCATCGTGCTGCAGCTGGAGATCCCGCTGGAGACGGTCTACGCCGCGATCGATCTCGGCCGGGAGCTGGGCATCCCGGTGCTGCTGAACCCGGCCCCTGCCTCTCCCGAGCTGGATCTGGCCCGGATCGCCGGCGTCGAGTTCCTGGTCCCCAATGAGTCCGAGCTCGAGCTGCTCACCGGCATGCCCGTCTCCAGCCTCGAGGACATCACCAGGGCGACCGACGTGCTGCTCTCCGCCGGGATCACGAACGTCATCGTCACCCTCGGGTCGCGGGGCGCGCTCTGGGCGCATGCCGACGGTCAGGAGTTCGTCGACGCCCCTGCCGTCCAGGCGATCGACACCACGGGGGCGGGCGATGCCTTCATCGGCTGCTTCAGCAACGCCTGGGTGCGCTCGGGCGACGTGCTCGAGGCGATCCGGGCCGGCAGTGCGTACGCGTCGGACTCGGTGACGCGACCGGGCACGCAGACCTCCTACGCGTGGGCGGCGGACCTTCCTGCCCGGAGGGACGCGGCATCTGCGTGATGACGGGCTGACGCGGATGCTCCAGGTGCGCTCCGCGCCCCGACACCGGCGGCCCTCACCAGGGGCGAGGCTGGTGCCGGGGCCGGCCCTGCCTTAGTCCGCCGGGCGCGCGGGCAGGATCGCCCGTCCGGAGGCGACGGCGCGCCGCCGCACTCGCCGTGCCAGGTCCCGGGCGCGGCCGCCGGCCCGGGCGAGACCCGCGCCGTCCAGACGCTCGTGCACGGCGGCGAGCTCGGCACGGGTCTGTGCGAGCTCCTCGCGCAGGGTGCGCAGCTCCGCGAGCACCCGCTCCTCGCTGCGATCCAGGAGCGTCTCGGTGTTCTTCGACAGGAACATCGGCAGCCCGATGCCGTTCTCGCGCGTCCACTGCCGGAAGTAGCGCTCGCGCAGCTCGGCATCGTGATGCCGGTGCCCGTCGCTGAGCGCGTACATCGAATTGCTGCTCGTGCCGGTGGCGGTGGGCCGCTGGCGCCATTGGGCGAGCGGCCGGTCCAGGAAGCCGACGTCGTAGCGCTGCAGGAGAGCGAGGTGGAAGGCGTAGTCGCCGACGACCGGCAGCGACTCGTCGTACCCGCCGACGGTCTCGTGCACGCGCCGCCGGTGCAGCATCGAGATCGGCACGTTGCGGTTGACCGCGATGTAGTCCAGCAGCCGTGCGCCCTGCAGCTCCGGCCACGACAGGAAGGCGTCGTCCTCCACGAAGCCCGACGGCGTCTCGTGCTCGTGGACGATCAGGGTGCGCACCACGACCGCCTCCTGCTCGGGATGGGTCGCGAGATGCGCGAGCGTCTCCTGCAGGAAGGTCGCGTGCCAGGTGTCGTCGTCGTCATGGACCACGACGGTGGGCGCCGAGGTGGCGTCGAGACCCGCGTTGCTGGCCGCCTCCATCCCGGTGGACCGCTCTCGGTGCAGGACCTGGATGCGCCCGGCCGCCTCGCCGGAATACCGGGCGAGCACGTCGTCCACGGCCGCGCGATCGCCGGCGTCGTTGACGACCACCAGTTCCCAGTCCTGCCTGCTCTGGGCGAGGACGTCCTGGACGGCGCGATCGAGCATCCGAGCGCGGTCGCGGGTGCGCATGATGATCGAGGTCGACGCCGAGGAGGCCGGGGCGTCGACCGTCGTGGTCCACGGGCCGAGCGCGGCGCGCAGGGAGTCGTCCCAGCGCTGACGGGGCTCCAGCCCGGCGCCGACGGGATCGGTGCGGTCCAGAGCGGTGATGATCGAGTCCCGGCCGCCGTGTCCAGCTGCGACAGGGCCTGAGCCGACTGGTCCTCCGTCCGCAGGCGCACCGTCGGCGTCAGCCCCGCGGGCACGTGCCCCGCCGGCAGCCGACGCATGGAGCGCGCTCACCACGCGGTCCCACCAGCGCTCGGCGGCGTCGAGGAGCGCGGGGCGCGCGGCCGCGAGGCGCGCACGCTCCGCGTCCCGCCCGGCCACGAGCGCGTCGACCACCGGACCGACCAATGCGGACGGGCCTGCCGTGGTGGGATCCCAGAGCGCTGCGAGCGGTACCGCTCCCCCGGCGATGCCCGCATTGCGCAGGGCCCCGTCCATCCGTGAGGCCCCGTAGCGGTTCAGCGGGAGGGCCAGCACCGAGGCACCCGCGGCGGTGCCGAAGACGACCGGGTGGAAGCGGGTGCTGAGCACCCAGGCGGCGCGCGTGGTCCGCGCGGCGGCTGCGGCGTCCAGCTCGATCGGATGCACCGTGGCGGGGAGCGCGAGCCGCTCGGCCACCTCGAGGTGCAGCTGCAGATCCCCGCCTCCGGAGTCGGGGTCGGCCATGTGCGGCACGAGCTCGACGCGCGCCCCCGTGCGCTCGGCCAGCGCCTCGATCACAGCGGTCGCCACCGCGATGTAGTCCTCGCGCGGGAGCGGGTCCCCGTCGCCGCCGAGGGTGACGCTGAGCAGCGACTCATCGAGCTCTGCCCCGTCCCCGGCCGCTTCCGTCGCACCGAGTCCCACGGCGTCGTCGAGAGTCTGCACCAGGGCGGGGTGCTCGGGTACGAGGGCGCGCGCGATGCGCACGCTGTGCGCGTCGCGCAGCCCCACCAGGTCGCACGCCAGCAGCAGCTCCCGCACGCTGCCGCGGTCGGTGTCGGTGAGCTCCGGGCCGAGGCTCTGGCCGCTGAGCACCACGGGCTTGCCGAGGCTCCGTGCGACCAGGGCCGTGGCCAGGCGCTCGTCGAGCAGCCAGCCGAAGCGGGAGGTGAGGCTCCCGCCACCGCCGATCACCACGGCATCCACGGCCGCCAGCTGCTCGATGATGCGGAACAGCTTGTCCTGCTCGGGCAGGGCGTCCGTCTCCCCCGCGAGCACGCGCCGGATCTCGTCGAGGTAGACGACCCGCGCATCGAGCGGCCAGGGGAAGGTGAGCGCCGGCATGCTCCGCTCCGGCGCCGACCCCCCGGGACCGTACTTCTCGTGGCGCGAGATCCGCACCACCTCATGCCCGCGGGACCGGAGGCGACGTGCGCTCATCGTCGCGATCGCCTCGTCCCCGACGTGGTAGACGGTCTGATCGACATCGCACAGCAGGGCGACCTTCACCGGCATCTCCTTCTCGGCAGGCCGACCTCCGCAGATGTCAGAGCCCGCGGTCCTTCATCCAACGGATCATGAATGCCGCCATCGCGTCACGGGCGATGGGAGCGGTCGGCCGGAAGGTTCCATCCTCCCAGCCGGTGGTGATCTCCCGATCAGCGAGCCACGTGATCTCCTTGGCGAACTGGTGGTTCGCCGGAACGTCCGAGAACGGGTTGGAGGTCTTCGTGGAGGTCGCCTTCGACGCACGGTACAGGAAAGCGGCGACCGCCCCGCGCTCGACGGAAGCCGTGGGACGGAACGTCCCGTCATCCCAGCCGCTGGTGATCTTCTGCGCGTGCGCCCAGGTGATCTCCTTGTAGAACTGGCGGCTGGGCGGCATGTCCGAGAAGGGGGACGTCTTCGGCGGCGTGAACGCCGGGCTGCCGAGAGCCCGGTACACGAACGCGACCATCGCGTCCCGCTGGATCTCCTCGAGCGGACGGTAGGTGCCGTCGTCCCAGCCGGTGGTGATCTTCCGGGAGGCCAGCTCCTCGATCTCGGCCCGGTACATCATCTCCGGAGGGACATCGATGAACCGGGAGTCGTGGAACACGACGGAGGCGGAGCCCGTCCTGACCGCTGCACCCTTCTCGAACTTCTGGGCGGTCTGCGTGCCGTGGGTGACGGCGGACGCGGAGGGACGGCCCCACGAGCTGCGCCACTGCGCGGAGAACGGCGTCGCGTAGCCGGACGCCTTGCCGCTGCCCTCCTGCAGCACCAGCCCCTTGGTGAGGATCGTGGCGTGGTAGCTGCCGGTGACGTGGTTGCTCTTGACGACCGTGCCGAGCTTCGAGGCGCCGCCGGCGCCCTCGAAGGCCCACAGGTGCTCCTTCCAGCCGCCGTCGAGGTAACCCTGCGCCTCCTTGCGGATGGTGCCGAACTGGTTGTACAGGTTCAGCCCGGGGCACTCGGTGTAGTTCACGTCGCGATGGCCCATCATCTTGGCCAGCGAGATCGTCTTCCCCGGGGTGAAGCGGGTGCCGCTGCCCGGCGTCCAGGAGGACTTCGCGGTGACCGAGGTCTGGAAGGTCGTCAGGAGCTTCCAGGCCACGAGGCGGCCGACGGCCTGACGCCCAGCGGCGGGCAGCGTGGTCGAGGAGTAGTCGCCCAGCACGGAGATCCCGAAGGAACCGGTGTTGAAGCCGTAGGCGTGGGCGCCGACGATGTTGCGGTGCAGACCGCCGCTGCGCCCCTCGAAGATCTGGCCGTACTTGTCGACCAGGATGTTGTAGCCGACGTCCGCCCAGCCCAGCGTGCCGGTGTGGTAGCTGAGGATGCCGCGCACGATCTGTGCGGACTCCGCCTTGGTGTAGCTGTTCGTGCCCGCCGTGTGGTGGATGATCACGGCCTTGACGGAGTCGGCGGCGCTCGTGCCGCGCACCGTCGACTCGTCCGCGCCCCACGAGGCGCGGGTGATGAACGAGGGCATGCCCGGGCCGAGTGTCGGGGTGGCCGGGTTCGCGGTGGCCGTGGCGGCCATCGTCGTCATCTGCTTCTGCTGGGTGACCGTCGCGTCCGGGCCGCTGAGCTCCGGAGCCTCCTCGTCCCTCGCCGCCGGCGAGGTGGTGACCACGTGCGCAGTGGTCTCCGTGCTGGCGTCGGCCCCGTCGATCTCCACGCGGAGCTGCAGGGCGGAGACCGCGCCGAGCCACGCCGCTTCGGTGCCCGACGCCTGATCCCCGGTCTCGGGGTCCTCAGCGGTCTCGAGCGGGAGCCAGTCGGTCCAGGTGCCGTCGGCCGTCAGACCGCGGGCACTGACCTCGCGCTCCTCGCTGCCCTCCGGCCAGGTCACACCCACCATGGTGGCGGGCTGCTCGGGCAGATCACGGGTGGTGACACCCTCGACGTCGAGGGTCTCGGCGTCGTCGAGCGGCACGTCGACCACGCGGGTGTCACCGTCTGCCACGGTCGGATCGGCGATCGCCGGGGCGGCGCTCAGCACGGCTGCGGTGCCGGGTACCGCTGCCGCGGTGGCGGCCAGCAGCGCACGACGGCTGAGGCCGTGCGCGGCCTCCCCGCCCGACATCGACGTGGGGACGGAGGGGGAGGTGGAGGGACGGCTGGTGCTGTCGGAGGCGGGGGGAAGGTGCCACGGGGACATGAGACTGCTCCGGTGCTCGGGGAAGGGATGCGCGGACGGACGGGGCCGTGGCCGTGGCCGAGACGATCCTGCGAGGCTGTTCGCGGCCGACGGGCACGTCGACACCCTCGAGCACCACCGGCGGGTCCCACGGGCCACAGTAGCGCAGGAGTCCCGTTCCGCTCCATGGACGGGCGTGACGCGCGGACGGCGGGCGTCGCTGTCCTCGTACGCGTGGCCCGCCCTCGTACGCGTCACCTGCCCTCGAAGGCGTCGCTGCTCTGGACGGCGTCGCCTGCGTTCGCGGGCGACACGCACAGACCGAGGGCGGGCCGTCGGGATCTCTCCCGTCGACCCGCCCTCGGCGTGGTGCGATTCCTGAGGCTCAGGCCTCGGGCTTCTCCTCGGCTGCGTCCTGCGAGCCCTCCGCGGACTCGACGGGAGCGGTCGCCTCGGCGGCGGCGGTGTCGTCAGCCTTGGACGCGTTCTTGGCGGCGCCCTCGGCCTCCTTCACCACGGCCTGCTTCGGGGAGTACTCCTCCTGGACGAGCTCGATGACCGCCATGGGGGCGTTGTCGCCCTTGCGGGGGGCCACCTTGGTGATGCGGGTGTAGCCGCCGGGGCGCTCCGAGAAGGTCGGGGCGATCTCCTCGAACAGCGCGTGCACGACGGAGCGGTCGCGGACGGTGCGCATGACACGACGACGCGAGGACAGGTCGCCCTTCTTCGCGAAGGTGACGAGGCGCTCGGCGTAGGGACGCAGGCGCTTGGCCTTGGTCTCCGTCGTGGTGATCGCCTTGTGGCGGAACAGCTCGGTGGCGAGGCCCGCGAGGATCATCCGCTCGTGAGCGGGGGATCCGCCGAGGCGCGCGCCCTTGGTGGGTGCAGGCATGGTCGTTCTCCTAGATAAAGATGAAGGTCAGTACTGGTCGCCGAAGTCGTCGGAGTAGGACTCCAGGGCCGAGGGGTCGAACCCGGCGGGGGAATCCTTCAGCGACAGTCCGAGCTCGGCGAGCTTCGCCTTGACCTCGTCGATGGACTTCTGCCCGAAGTTGCGGATATCGAGCAGGTCGGCCTCGGAACGGGCGGTCAGCTCACCGACGGTGTGCACGCCCTCGCGCATGAGGCAGTTGTACGACCGCACCGTGAGGTTGAGGTCGTTGATCGGCAGCGCCAGATCGGCAGCCAGCGCCTGATCGGTCGGCGACGGGCCGATCTCGATGCCCTCCGCCTCCTGGTTCAGCTCGTGGGCCAGGCCGAACAGCTCGACCAGGGTCTTGCCGGCGGAGGCCACCGCGTCACGCGGGGAGATGGCCGGCTTGGTCTCGACGTCGACGATGAGCTTGTCGAAGTCGGTGCGCTGCTCGACACGGGTCGCCTCGACCTTGTAGGTCACCTTGAGCACGGGCGAGTAGATCGAATCGACCGGCACGCGGCCGATCTCTCCGTCGACGCCCTTGTTCTGCGAGGCCGAGACGTAGCCGCGGCCACGCTCGACGATCAGCTCGATCTCCAGCCGACCCTTCTCGTTGAGGGTCGCGATGTGCAGATCGGGGTTGTGGATCTCCACACCGGCCGGCGGGGTGATGTCGGCGGCGGTCACGCGACCGGCATCCTCACGGCGCAGGTACATCACGACGGGCTCATCGTTCTCCGAGGAGACGACGAGGTTCTTGATGTTGAGGATGACCTCGGTGATGTCCTCCTTGAGACCGGGGACCGTGCTGAACTCGTGCAGCACACCGTCGATGCGGATCGAGGTGACCGCAGCGCCGGGGATGGAGGACAGCAGGGTGCGGCGCAGGGAGTTGCCGAGGGTGTAGCCGAAGCCCGGCTCGAGCGGCTCGATGACGAACCTGGAGCGGTTGTCCGACACGACCTCTTCGGTCAGCGTGGGGCGCTGTGCAATGAGCACTGTGGATCCTTTCCGCGAGCGTCCGCCATATGACGCTCAGAAGGGGGCGGTGGGCCTAGAGGGTGAGTGATGTCCAGGTGGTGCCGGGCGCAGCAGCGGCTGCGCCCGGCACCGGGGTCGGCCGGGATCGACAGGGGCCGGCCCCGTCGCGGCCGACGCGGTCAGACGCGGCGGCGCTTGGCCGGACGGGTGCCGTTGTGCGGCTGCGGGGTGACGTCCTGGATCGAACCGACCTCGAGGCCGGTCGCGGTCAGCGAGCGGATCGCGGTCTCACGGCCGGATCCGGGGCCCTTCACGAAGACGTCGACCTTCTTCATGCCGTGCTCCTGCGCCTGACGCGCGGCGGCCTCTGCGGCCATCTGGGCGGCGTAGGGCGTCGACTTGCGCGAGCCCTTGAAGCCGACCTGCCCGGCCGAGGCCCAGGAGATGACGGCACCGGTCGGGTCCGTGATGGACACGATGGTGTTGTTGAACGTGCTCTTGATGTGAGCCTGGCCGTTGACGATGTTCTTCTTGTCCTTGCGGCGCGGCTTGCGCGCAGCGGCCTGGCGGGTCGTGGATGCCATGCGGCGGAACTCCTCTGGTGGTGTGTGGGCGCCGAATCCCTCAGCGGCGCGAAGTGACTACGGGGGCGAGAGCCGACTCGGCTCGACGGCGGAGGCCGTCGATCAGCGAGTCTTCTTCTTCCCGGCGACGGTGCGCTTGGGGCCCTTGCGGGTGCGCGCATTGGTCTTCGTGCGCTGACCATGGACCGGGAGGCCACGACGGTGGCGCAGGCCCTGGTAGCTGCCGATCTCGACCTTGCGGCGGATGTCGGCTGCGACCTCACGTCGCAGATCGCCTTCGATCCGATAGTTCTCTTCGATGTGGTCGCGCAGCTTGACGAGCTCGTCGTCGGTCACCTCGCGCACGCGCTTGTCACCGGAGACGCCGGTTGCGGCCAGGGTCTCCAGGGCGCGGGTGCGTCCCACGCCGAAGATGTACGTCAGGGCGACTTCGAGGCGCTTTTCGCGCGGAAGGTCCACTCCCACCAGACGTGCCATGTGCAGATTCTCCTACTGTCTCGGAGGCCTGATCCGACACCCCGCCCGGGTCTGTTCCCTGGACGCCGCAGCCTCCGCGCTGCGGGTGTCCGGCCCGAGGGCCGGTGGTGCCGTCTCTTCTGTTGTGTGTCCGACGGATCGGACGATGCCCTGTATCGGGCTGCCGCCTCGTGGGCGGTCGTCACGGCAGCTGCCGGGATGCGCGGAGTGCTCCGCTCAGCCCTGGCGCTGCTTGTGACGCGGGTTCGAGCAGATCACCATGACTCGGGCGTGGCGACGAATCACCTTGCAGTTGTCACAGATCGGCTTGACGCTCGGCTTGACCTTCATAGCTTTCCTTCTCCCGGGACGATCACTTGTAGCGGTAGACGATGCGGCCCCGGTCGAGGTCGTAGGGGCTCAGCTCGACGACCACTCGGTCCTCGGGAAGGATACGGATGTAGTGCTGGCGCATCTTCCCGGAGATGTGCGCGAGCACCTTGTGGCCGTTGTCGAGCTCGACCCGGAAACGCGCATTCGCGAGCGCCTCCACAACTCGGCCCTCGACCTCGATCACGCCGTCCTTCTTCGCCATGCCTCCCCAATCTCTCGCCACCGGCGGACCGGGGGCTGAGTTCCGCATTCTCTGTCCATGCACACCGACCGTCGGGTGACGGTACGGTGGTCGACGAAGGTGGCGCCGGAGCGCGTCATCGGCGTGACAGATCGACCCGGCCAAGCCGGACGACGCCTCTGCACGACGGGACTGCAGACTGCGCACGACGAAGACACCGCGCACGGAGCACACCCAGTGGACGAGCCTACACGGACTGCTCCGCCACGGCCATCGATGCCGGGATGACGCCCATCACGTCACACCCGGGACGGGCTCGTCACGCGGCCAGCGGGTCCGGTGCGGCGGTGATGCCGCGTCGCGCGAGCTCGGCCGCGCCTCCGTCACCCTCGGTGAGCACGAGCAGCCCCTGGTCGGTGACCGCGGTCGAGTGCTCGCTGTGGGCCGCCCGACCGCCGCCGGTGGCGCGCACCGTCCAGTCGTCGTCCTCCAGCTCCCAGTCGCCGGAGCCCTGGATGAGCATCGGCTCGATCGCGAGGCACATGCCGGTGCGCACCTTGGGGCCGCGGGAGCGGGTCCTGTAGTTCATGACGTCCGGAGCCTGGTGCATGGCGGTGCCGATGCCGTGGCCCCCGAAGCCCTCGAGATGCGAGAGGGTCTCCCCCGCCTCCTGACCCACGAAGTCCTCGATCGCGGCGCTCACGTCGCCCACCCGCTGTGCGGCCGCCAGGGCGGCGATGCCGGCCCACAGGGCCTCGCGGGTGACGCGCACGAGCTCCTCGTCGGCCCGCGAGCGGGGCTCCCCCACGATGTGGGTGCGGGCCGAATCGGAATGCCAGCCGTCGATGATCAGGCCGCCGTCGATCGAGACGATGTCGCCCTCCTCGAGCGGGACGTCATCGGGGATGCCGTGCACGACGACGTCGTTGACGCTGATGCAGAGCGTCGCGGGGTATCCCTGGTAGCCCAGGAAGTTCGGGACGGCGCCCTCGTCCCGGATCATCTGGTGGGCGAGCGAGTCCAGCTGGTTCGTGGTGATGCCAGGCCGGATGCTCTCCGAGAGCATCTCGTGGACACGATGCAGCAGCAGGCCGCTGCGCCGCATCACGAGGATCTGCTCGGGAGTCTTCAGCTCCACCCGTTCAGGCAGCAGGCTCATCGGGCCCCGAGCGCGTCCTGCAGAGCCGCGGTCACCTCGTCGATGGAGGCCATGCCGTCCACCCGGCGCACCAGGCCCCGAGCGTCGTAGACGTCGATCAGCGGAGCGGTCTGCTCGCTGTACACCGAGAGACGATGACGGATCGTCTCCTCGGTGTCGTCGCTGCGTCCCTCGGCCTCGCCACGAGCGACGAGCCGCTCCACGACGGCCTCGGTCTCGACCACGAGCAGCAGGACTGCATCCAGGGACGTGCCCAGGGAGTCGAGCACCCCGTCCAGGGCCTCGACCTGATCGAGGGTGCGGGGGTAGCCGTCGAGCAGGAAACCGGCCGCGGCGTCGTCCTCCGCGAGGCGTGCGCGCACCATGTCGTTGGTGACGGAGTCCGGGACGTACTCGCCCTTGTCCATGTAGGACTTCGCGAGCACGCCGAGCTCGGTCTGCTGGGAGACGTTCGCACGGAAGATGTCACCGGTGGAGATCGCCGGGATCGACAGTGCGTCCGCCAGCCGCGCGGCCTGCGTGCCCTTGCCCGCTCCGGGCGGACCCACGATGAGCAGGCGTCGGGGGGCGCCCTCCCCCTGCGGGGCGGACGAGGCGGCGGAGTCGCTGGAGAGGTCGGGGCTGGTCACCGGAGGATCCCTTCGTAGTGGTGCTGCTGGAGCTTCGCGTCGATCTGCTTCACGGTGTCGAGGCCGACGCCGATGATGATCAGGAGGGACACCCCGCCGAGCGGGAAGTCCTGCGAGGCGCCCAGGAATGTGAGTGCGAGCAGCGGCATCAGCGAGATCACCGCGAGGTAGAGCGCGCCGGGGGTCTGGATCCGGTTGATCACGTAGCGCAGGTACCGCTCAGTGGGCTTGCCGGCACGGACGTTGGGCACGAATCCGCCGTACTTCTTCATGTTGTCGGCGATCTCCTCGGCGTTGAAGGTGATCGACGTGTAGAAGAAGGCGAAGAAGATGATCAGCGCCGAGTAGGAGAGCGCGTAGATCAGGGAGAACGACGAGCCCATCACCAGATTCTGGTTGATCCAGGCGACCCACGGGGCCTCCGGATCACCGAAGCCCGCGAGCATCTGCGGCAGCGAGAGGATCGAGGAGGCGAAGATGACGGGGATGACGCCGGCCTGGTTGACCTTGATCGGGATGTAGGTCGAGGTGCCGCCGTACATGCGTCGACCCACCATGCGCTTGGCGTACTGAACGGGGATGCGGCGCTGGGACTGCTCGACGAACACGACGCCGACCATCACCACGAGCGCGACGAGGAGCACCAGGGCGAACACCATCCAGCCCTGCAGCTGGAAGACCTGGGTCAGGGCGCCGGGGAACGAGGCGGCGATGGACGTGAAGATCATCAGCGACATGCCGTTGCCGATGCCGCGCTCGGTGATCATCTCGCCCATGAACATGATCAGCACGGTGCCGACGGTCATCGCGAGCACCATCAGCAGCAGGGTGGGGATCGACTGGTCCGGCACGAGGGGCAGGTTGCAGCCGACGAAGAAGTTGCCGGAGCGCACGAGCGTGATGATCGTGGTGGCCTGGAGCACGCCCAGGCCGATCGTCAGGTAGCGCGTGTACTGGGTGAGCTTCGCGGTGCCCGAGGCGCCTTCCTTGTGGAGGGCCTCGAAGCGCGGGATCACCACGCGCAGGAGCTGCACGATGATCGACGCCGTGATGTAGGGCATCACGCCGAGGGAGAAGACGGAGAGCTGCAGCAGAGCGCCGCCGGAGAACATGTTGATCATGCCCATCGCGGAAGCGCCCTGACCCGAGCTCGCCTGGTCGGAGCAGATCATCACGTTGGTGTAGTCGAATCCCGGAGTGGGGACGAAGACACCGAGGCGATAGATCGCGAGCAGGCCGAGCGTGAAGAGGATCTTCGCCCTCAGCTCGGGGGTGCGCAGCGCGCGCACGAACGAGTTCACGAGTTTCCCTCCTGGAGGTCCGGGGACAGGACCGTATAGGACGTCCCGGCCCGTCCCGGCGCGGCAGATGTTCTGCAGCTATCGGACCGGCCCCGATATGACGACGGGGCACCGCCGCACAGATTATTCTGCGCGACGGTGCCCCGTCAAAAGAGACTCACGCGGTGGTGACGGACCCGCCAGCCGCCGCGATCTTCTGCTCCGCCGAGGCGGAGAACTTCTGCGCGGTGATGTCGAGCTTGACGCTCACCTCGCCGGAACCCAGCACCTTGACGGGCTGGTTCTTGCGCACGGCGCCCTTGGCGACGAGATCCTCGACCGTGATGGAGCCGCCCTCGGGGAACAGCTCCTGCAGGGTCGCCAGGTTCACGACCTGGTACTCGACGCGGAAGGGGTTGGTGAAGCCGCGAAGCTTCGGGAGGCGCATATGCATAGGCATCTGGCCACCCTCGAAGCCGACGGGCACCTGGTAACGGGCCTTCGTGCCCTTGGTGCCGCGACCGGCGGTCTTGCCCTTGGAGGCCTCACCACGACCAACGCGCGTGCGCGCGGTCTTCGAACCCGGCGCGGGGCGCAGGTCGTGAAGCTTCAGAGGGCTCTGGTTGGAATCAGTCATGAGAGTCAGTCCACCTCTTCGAACGTCACCAGATGGGTGACAGTGCGGACCATGCCGCGGATCTCAGGGCGATCTTCCTTCACCACCGTGTCACCGATGCGCTTGAGGCCGAGGCCCCGCAGGGTGGCGCGCTGGCTCTGGGAGCCGCCGATGTCGGAACGGACCTGGGTCACCTTGATCTGCATCAGGCACCCACCTTCGTGGCCCGAGCCGCTGCACGGCCCTCGGCCTGGGCCCGCAGGAGCGCAGCCGGAGCGACGTGCTCGACCGAGAGGCCACGACGTGCTGCCACGGCCTCCGGCTCCTCGAGCTGCTTCAGGGCATCGACGGTGGCCCGCACGATGTTGATCTGGTTCGTGGAGCCGAGCGACTTGGAGAGCACGTCGTGCACTCCGGCGCACTCGAGCACCGCACGGACCGGACCGCCGGCGATCACGCCGGTACCCGGAGCGGCGGGACGGAGCAGGACGACGCCTGCCGCATCCTCACCCTGGACGGGGTGCACGACGGTTCCCTGGATGCGCGGGACGCGGAAGAAGTTCTTCTTCGCCTCCTCGACACCCTTGGAGATCGCCGCGGGCACCTCCTTGGCCTTGCCGTAGCCGACGCCGACGGTGCCGTCGCCGTCACCCACCACCACGAGAGCGGTGAAGGAGAAACGACGGCCGCCCTTGACGACCTTCGACACGCGGTTGATGCTCACGACGCGCTCGAGGAATGCCGACTTCTCGGCGTCCTGTCCGCGGCCGCGGCCACCCTGACGGCCACCGCGGTCGCCGCCCTGGCGGCCTCCGCGGTCGTTGCTGGTGTTGGTGGTGTTGTCATCCCGCCGGCCGGAGGCCGCGGGACCGTTGTTCCGCTGCTGTGCAGCCATATCAGATCCTCTTCTCGTCCTGTGTCCCGGGGGCGATCACAGCGCCAGGCCGGCTTCGCGAGCGCCGTCGGCGACGGCTGCCACACGGCCGTGGTACTTGTTGCCGCCGCGGTCGAACACGACGGAGTCGATCCCGGCAGCCTTGGCACGCTCGGCGACGAGGGCGCCGACGCTGCGGGCCTTGTCGGTCTTGGGTGCCTCGGTGCCGCGCAGGTCGGCCTCCATGGTCGACGCCGACGCGATGGTCTTGCCCAGCGAGTCATCGACGATCTGGACGAAGACGTGGCGCGACGAGCGGGTGACCACCAGGCGCGGACGCACGGCGGTGCCGATGACACGGCGACGAACACGCAGGTGACGACGACCGCGCGAACGCAGCTTGCTGCCGACCTTGCCCTTGGTGTGCTTGAGTGCGTAACCCATGATCACTTACCAGCCTTTCCGGCCTTGCGCACCACGACTTCGTCCGCGTACCGCACGCCCTTGCCCTTGTAGGGCTCGGGCCGGCGGATCTTGCGGATGTTCGCGGCG
Source organism: Brachybacterium sp. JB7 (assembly GCF_003335205.1). Classification (NCBI taxonomy): domain Bacteria; kingdom Bacillati; phylum Actinomycetota; class Actinomycetes; order Micrococcales; family Dermabacteraceae; genus Brachybacterium; species Brachybacterium sp. JB7. Next base: position 42,569 of record NZ_QPGN01000010.1, read on the forward strand.
ACCTCGCCCACCTGCTGCTTGTCGATGCCGCTGACCGAGAACTTGGCCGGGGTATCGACGGTGAAGGTGATGCCCTCGGGCGCCTTCACCACGACAGGGTGGGAGAAACCGAGGGCGAACTCGAGGTCGGTGCCCTTCGCGGTCACACGGTAGCCCGTGCCCACGATCTCCAGCTTCTTGGTGTAGCCCTCGGTGACACCGAGGACCATGTTGTTGATGAGCGTGCGGGTGAGGCCGTGAAGGCTCCGGTTCTCACGCTCGTCGTCGGGGCGGCTGACGACGATGGAGCCGTCTTCCGCGCGCTCGACGGTCAGGGGCTCGGGCACGTAGTGCTTGAGCTCGCCCTTGGGACCGGTCACCGTGACGGTGCGGTCATCGATGGTGACGTTCTGGACAGTGGCCGGCACTGCGACCGGGAGGCGTCCGATGCGGGACATAGTTGTTTGCTCCTCTCCCGCTCACCAGATGTAGGCGAGGACTTCCCCACCCACACCCTTCGTGGCAGCCTGCTTGTCGGTCAGAAGGCCGGAGGACGTGGACAGGATCGCCACGCCCAGCCCGCCGAGGACCTTGGGCAGATTGGTGGACTTCGCGTATACACGCAGGCCGGGCTTCGAGATTCGACGAATCCCGGAGATGGCACGCTCACGGCTGTCGGAGTACTTGAGCTCGAGGACGAGCTTGCTGCCCACCTCGGCCTCTTCCTCGGTCCAACCGAGGATGTAGCCCTCAGCCTTCAGGATGTCCGCAATGCGGGCCTTCAACTTCGAGTACGGCATGGACGCGGTCTCGTGGAACGCCCCTGAGGCGTTCCTGATCCGCGTCAGCATGTCCGCGATCGGGTCGGTCATGGTCATGTCTGTTGCTTCTTCCTCACCTGGTTTCCCTCGGCATCATTGCTGTGCCTCGGGACCTCTGGCGGTAGTTCTTACCAGCTGCTCTTGGTCACGCCGGGGAGCTCACCGCGGTGAGCCATCTCGCGAAGGCAGACTCGGCAGAGCCCGAACTTGCGGTACACGGAATGCGGTCGACCGCAGCGCTGGCACCGGGTGTAGGCGCGGACGCCGAACTTCGGCTTGCGCTCCGACTTCTTGATCAGGGCTGTCTTCGCCATATCAGTTCTCCTTGAAGGGGAAGCCGAGCAGCTTCAGCAGCGCGCGTCCCTCGTCGTCGGTCTTCGCAGTGGTCACGACCGTGATGTCCATACCGCGGACGCGGTCGATCTTGTCCTGGTCGATCTCGTGGAACATGACCTGCTCCGTGAGACCGAAGGTGTAGTTGCCGTTGCCGTCGAAGTGCTTCGGCGACAGTCCGCGGAAATCGCGGATGCGCGGCAGCGCGGTCGACAGCAGACGGTCCAGGAACTCCCACATGCGAGCGTTGCGCAGGGTGACGTGCGCACCGATCGGCATGCCCTCACGCAGCTTGAACTGCGCGATGGACTTGCGGGCCTTGGTGACCTGGGGCTTCTGTCCGGTGATGTCCGCGAGATCGCGGATGGCACCGTCGATGACCTTGGAGTCGCGAGCGGCGTCGCCGACGCCCATGTTCACGACGATCTTGGTCAGCCCGGGGACCAGCATGACGTTCTGGTAACCGAACTGCTCGGTCAGCTCCGTCTTGATGGACTCGTTGTAGCGGGCCTTCAGACGCGGGGTGGGCGTCTGCGTGGCAGTGGTCTCTGACATCAGATGTCCTTCCCGGAGCGCTTGGCGAAGCGGACGCGCACCTGCTTGGAGCGGCCGTTCTCGAGCTCAACGGTCTCGACGCGGTAACCGATCTTGGTCGGCTTGTTGTCCTCCGGGTCGACCAGGGCCACGTTCGAGACGTGCAGAGGAGCCTCGCGCTGCTCGATGCCGCCCGCGCCTCCGGCCTGGTCCGCCTTGAGGTGGTGGGTGCGACGGTTGATGCCCTCGACGAGGACACGCTGGGTGTCGGGGAACACCTGCAGCACTCGACCCTGCTTGCCCTTGTCGCCGGCCTTGAGGCTGCGTGCGGCGGCCTTGTCGCCGTCGCTCGTGCGCCCCGTGATGACCTGGACGAGGTCGCCCTTCTTGATCTTCATCTTTGCCATATCACAGCACCTCCGGTGCCAGCGAGATGATCTTCATGAAGCGCTTGTCGCGCAGCTCGCGACCGACCGGGCCGAAGATGCGCGTACCGCGGGGCTCCCCGTCGGCCTTGAGGATCACCGCTGCATTCTCATCGAAGCGGATGTAGGAACCGTCGACGCGACGACGCTCCTTGGACGTGCGGACGACGACAGCCTTGATGATGTCGCCCTTCTTGACGTTGCCACCGGGGATGGCGTCCTTGACGGTCGCCACGATGGTGTCGCCGATGCTGGCGTAACGGCGACCGGAGCCACCGAGAACGCGGATGCACAGAATCTCCTTGGCACCCGTGTTGTCGGCGACCTTCAGTCGCGACTCCTGCTGAATCACTCGTTCTCCTATCGTCTCACCGGTTCTCTTCCCGCCCGCGGGAGCGAGCCGGCCGAGCCTTGCGGAACGGAATGTGGACCATGCCCGATATCGCCGCTGGTCGCAGCTGCGACCTCTGGCGTCACCGCCGACGGGTCCCGGGCACCAAAAAACCCTCTGCCGGACTCAAGCACTAGCGTGGAGAACGCGGAACGTTCGCTGTCTCGTGCAAGGTCTCCGGCGAGGATGGATCTGGTGCTACCGGATCCTGTCACGGACGTCCGTCCTCTCACACCGCAGGGGCGCATGGGGACAGTCGTCCGGCAACTGCTCAAGACTACGCGCTACCACGCTGCGGTGTCACCCCGCGAAGGACAAGAAGCGGGTGTGTCCTTGCTCTCCTGGCCCGCACTCCCGGTAGAACGTCCCGCCGAGAGGGAGCGGGAGAGGACGGCTCTGCGACGGCAGCGCCCATCCGTTCGGCGCGGCACCGAGGGCCACCCCTAGACTCGACGCATGATCGACATCGACGTCGCCCGACGGCTCCAGCATGCAGGACTTCCATGGTTCCCCGCGGAGGGGGATCTGTTCGCGATCGACACCGAGCAGCTGCGCGACGAGGCGTTCATGCTCTCGTCGATGGTGATCGAGTCCGCCGAGGGGCGTTCCGGGCAGAAGATCTTCCGCTTCAACGGCACCACGGAATGGGCACTGGACTCCGTGGAGCAGCACGAGGCCCTCTGGATCCCCCGCGAGGAGCAGCTGCGTGACGCGCTCGGCACGGACTTCGTCTCCCTGCGGCGCGAGCAGGACGGCGGCTTCGTCGTCTCCGCTGTCCTCGACCCCCGGGGCGAGGTCCAGGAGGTGCGGGCGCCCCACGCGGAGGACGCCTACGCCGGCGCCCTGCTGATGCGGCTCACCGCAGACGGTCCGCAGAGCGCGGAGCCCTCCCCCACCTCCGGCGACCAGTAGCCGCTCGCAGACAAGAAGGGCCGGCCCTCCCTGTGGGAGGACCGGCCCTTCTCAGATTCCAGCTGCGGTCACGAGGACCGCTGGATCACTTGGCGCGCTCGAGGATCTCCGCCAGACGCCACCGCTTGGAAGCGGAGGTCGGACGGGTCTCCATGATGAGGACACGGTCGCCGATGCCGGCGGTGTTCTCCTCGTCGTGGGCCTTGAACTTGCTGGTCTTGGTCGTGACCTTGCCGTAGCGAGCGTGCTTCACACGCTCCTCGACCTCGACGACGATCGTCTTCTCCATCTTGTCGGAGACCACGAAGCCGCGAACGGTCTTGCGGTAGGGACGCTCCTGGGAGGACGCGTGAGCGCCTTCCTTGTCGAGCTCCTCGACGGCCGGGGACTCGGCCTTGCTGTTCTCAGTCATCTCTGTTCCTCGCTTCGCGGTCACTCGGCGGAGCCGGGGGCCTGACGGATGCCCAGCTCGCGCTCGCGCAGGATCGTGTAGATCCGTGCGATGTCCTTCTTGACGGACCGCAGGCGGCCGGAGCTTTCGAGCTGACCGGTAGCGGACTGGAAACGAAGCTTGAACAGCTCGTCCTTGGCCTTGGCCAGTTCTTCGGCAAGCTTGAGGTCGTCCAGCTTGTCGATCTCCTCGGCGGTGAGCTTGGTCGCTGCCATCAGATGTCACCACCCTCTCGGCTCAGAATGCGGCACTTCATGGGGAGCTTGTGCATCGCAAGGCGCAGGGCCTCACGAGCAACGTCCTCGTCGACACCGGCGATCTCGAACATGACCCGTCCCGGCTTGATGTTGGCGATCCACCACTCCACAGAGCCCTTACCGGAGCCCATGCGGACCTCGGCAGGCTTCTTGGTGAGGGGTCGATCGGGGTAGATGTTGATGAACACCTTGCCGCCACGCTTCATGTAGCGGGTCATGGCGATACGTGCAGCCTCGATCTGACGGTTGGTGACGTAGGCAGGCGCGAGCGCCTGGATGCCGTAGTCGCCGAACGCGAGCTCGGTGCCGCCCTTGGCCATGCCGCTGCGGGTCGGGTGGTGCTGCTTGCGGTGCTTGGTCCTGCGGGGGATCAGCATGTCGCTCAGGCCTCCGTTCCGGACTGCTGTGCGGGAGCGGACGCGGTCTGCTCGGCGGGAGCGGCGCTCTGCGGTGCAGAGTCCGTGTTCTCCCGACGCGCGGAGGCGTTGCGCTCGTTACGACGGCCACGGGGGCGCTCGGCACGAGGACCACGGCCGCCGGAGCGGGGACCCTGCGAGGCGGCCTGCTGAGCCGCGAGCTCCTTGGCGGTGACGTCGCCCTTGTAGATCCACACCTTCACGCCGATACGGCCGAAGGCGGTGCGGGCCTCGTAGAAGCCATAGTCGATGTTCGCGCGAAGGGTGTGCAGCGGCACGCGACCCTCGCGGTAGAACTCGTTACGGCTCATCTCGGCGCCACCGAGGCGACCGGAGACGGCCACTCGGATGCCCTTCGCGCCGGCACGCTGGGCGGACTGCATGCCCTTGCGCATCGCACGACGGAAGGAGACACGGGCGGCGAGCTGCTCGGCGATGCCCTGTGCGACCAGCTGAGAGTCGGCCTCGGGGTTCTTGACCTCGAGGATGTTCAGCTGGATCTGCTTGCCGGTGAGCTTCTCCAGTGCTCCGCGCAGACGCTCGGCCTCTGCACCACGACGCCCGATGACGATGCCCGGGCGGGCGGTGTGGAGGTCGACGCGGACGCGGTCACGGGTGCGCTCGATCTCGATCTTGGAGATGCCGGCCCGCTCCATGCCCTTGGACATGAGTTCGCGGATCGCGACGTCTTCCTTCACGTAGTCGCGGTAGCGCTGACCCTCCTTGGAGGAATCGGCGAACCAACGGCTCGTGTGCTCCGTCGTGATCCCGAGACGGAACCCGTTCGGATTGACCTTCTGGCCCATTCGGGACTCCTTACTTGTTCACGGGAGCGACGACCACGGTGACGTGGCTGCTGCGCTTCTTGATCTGGAAGGCTCGACCCTGTGCACGCGGCTGGAACCGCTTCATGGTCGGACCCTCATCGACGAAGGCGGCGGAGATGGCGAGTTCGCGCTCATCGAAGCGCTCCCCTGCCTGATCTGCCTTCACCCGCGCGTTGGCGATCGCGGACTCGACGAGCTTGAGGACGGGCTCACTGGCGGACTGCGGAGCGAACCGCAGAATGTCCAGGGCCTCGGCCGTGCTCTTGCCACGAATCAGGTCCACAACGCGGCGAGCCTTCATGGGCGACATGCGGAGATGCCGCACCTGCGCCTTGGCTTCCATTGCTGTCCTGCTTTCTTCTGGGTGTCGGGACGTGCTGCCGTGCTGACTCGAGGTCAGCGACGACGGCCCTTTCTGTCGTCCTTCTCGTGGCCCTTGAAAGTCCGCGTGGGAGCGAACTCGCCGAGCTTGTGGCCGACCATCGACTCGGTGATGAACACCGTGACGTGCTTGCGGCCGTCGTGCACTGCGAAGGTGTGGCCGAGGAAGTCCGGGGTGACCACCGAACGACGCGACCAGGTCTTGATGAGATTCTTGGTGCCCTTTTCGTTCTGGACATCGACCTTCTTCTGAAGGTGATCGTCCACGAAGGGGCCCTTGGCGATACTGCGAGGCATTGTCTCTGCTTCTCCCTATCAGCGCTTCTTGCCGGTCCGACGACGGCGCACGATGAGCTTGTCGCTCTCCTTGCCCGGCCGACGGGTGCGGCCCTCGGGCTGACCCCAGGGCGAAACCGGATGGCGACCACCGGAGGTACGGCCTTCGCCGCCACCATGGGGGTGATCGACGGGGTTCATGACCACGCCGCGCACGTGAGGGCGCTTGCCCTTCCAGCGCATGCGGCCGGCCTTGCCCCAGTTGATGTTGGACTGCTCGGCGTTGCCCACCTCGCCGATGGTCGCGCGGCAGCGCGCATCGACGTTGCGGATCTCCCCGGAGGGCATGCGCAGCTGCGCATGCTGACCCTCCTTGGCGACCAGCTGCACGGAGGCGCCGGCGCTGCGGGCGATCTTGGCGCCGCCACCGGGCCGGAGCTCGATCGCGTGCACCACGGTGCCCAGGGGGATGTTGCGCAGCGGCAGGTTGTTGCCGGGCTTGATGTCCGCGCCCGGACCGTTCTCGATCCAGTCGCCCTGGCGCAGCTTGGCCGGAGCGAGGATGTAACGCTTCTCGCCGTCGACGTAGTGCAGCAGCGCGATGCGCGCGGTGCGGTTGGGGTCGTACTCGATGTGAGCGACCTTCGCGTTGATGCCGTCCTTGTCGTGACGACGGAAGTCGATCACGCGGTAGGCACGCTTGTGGCCGCCGCCCCGGTGACGGGACGTGATACGGCCGTTGCTGTTGCGACCGCCGGACTTGGACAGCGGTCGGACCAGCGTCTTCTCCGGCGTGGACCGGGTGACCTCGACGAAGTCGGCGCCACTCGAGCCGCGACGACCGGGGGTGGTCGGCTTGCTCTTACGAATTGCCATGTGGGTTTCCCTCAGACTCTCTTCGGCTCCTCGGATATCGGCCGCCTCAGGCGACCGACCCTCCGAAGATGTCGATGGCTCCGTCGTTCAGGGTGACGATGGCGCGCTTGGTGTCCTTGCGCTTGCCGGTGCCGAAGCGCGTGCGGCGCGACTTGCCCTGACGGTTGATCGTGTTCACCGAGGCGACCTTGACGTCGAAGACCTTCTCGACGGCGATCTTGATCTCGGTCTTGTTGGCGTCGGCAGCCACCAGGAAGGTGTACTTGCCGTTGTCCATCAGCCCGTAGCTCTTCTCGGAGACGACCGGGGCCAGCAGGACGTCGCGGGGATCCTTGTTCAGCGAGGTCACTTCGACTCCTCCTCGGCGGCCTCATCGGCCGGGGTGGACTCCTTGACCGCGTTCACGAATCCGGCGGCCTTGGCGGCCTCCTCGGTCGTGAACCAGACCTCGGCCTTGGTGCGGCCGTACCACGGGGAGTCCTCGGTGTGGAACTTCATCGAGCCCTGGTTGCCCTTGATCGTGAAGCCCTCGGGAGCGGAGCCGTCGGCCAGGGGGGCCGCCGAACCTGCACCGTGGGGGGCCTCCTCGACAGCGGCGGCCGGAGCGGCAGCAGCGGACCTCGCCGTGGCGAAGGTCGAGGTGGGGAGCGTCAGGGTCGCCTGGGCCACGAAGTCCTCGAGCGCACCGGAGGTGAAGACCACGTCGTCGGCGAGCATGACGTCGTAGGTGTTCACCTGGTCCGCGTACAGGACGTGGGCGACAGGCAGGTTGCGGGAGCTCAGCGCGCCCAGATCGTCGTCACGACGCACGACGACCAGCACGTGCCGGCGGTCGGAGACGTGGGACAGGGTGATGCGCGCGGCCTTGGTGGAGGCGACATCTCCGGTCAGGAGGGACGACACCACGTGGACGCGGCCGTTGCGGGCCCGATCCGAGAGGGCTCCGCGCAGGGCGGCGGCCTTCATCTTCTTCGGGGTGCGCTGGCTGTAGTCACGCGGGACGGGCCCGTGGACGGTGCCGCCACCGGCGAACTGCGGCGCACGGAGGGAGCCCTGACGGGCACGACCGGTGCCCTTCTGCTTCCAGGGCTTCTTGCCGCCGCCACGCACCTCGGCGCGGGTCTTGGCCTTGTGGGTGCCCTGACGAGCGGCCGCCTGCTGGGCGACGACCACCTGGTGGATCAGGGCCACGTTCGTCTGCACGTCGAAGATCGACGCGGGCAGCTCGACGGTGCCGGACTTCTTACCGGCCGTATCGAGCACGTCGACAGTCAGGTTCGCTGCCATCGGGCTCAGGCCTCCTTCGCGGGGCTCTTGACAGCCGAGCGGACGAGCACGAGGCCGCCCTTGGGGCCGGGAACGGCACCCTTGACGAGCACGAGGCCCTTCTCGGCGTCGACCGCGTGAACGGTCAGATTCTGGACACTGGTGCGGTCGCTGCCCATACGGCCAGCCATGCGCTGACCCTTGAAGACACGACCGGGGGTGGAGGCGCCGCCGATGGAACCCGGCTTGCGGTGGTTGCGGTGCTGGCCGTGAGAAGCGCCGACACCGGCGAACCCGTGGCGCTTCATGACGCCCGCGGTGCCCTTGCCCTTGGAGGTGCCGACGACGTCGACCTTCTGGCCCGACTCGAAGATCGACGCGTCGATTTCCTGGCCGAGGGAGTAGTCACCGGCGTTGCCGGTGCGCAGCTCGACGAGGTGACGGCGGGGGGTCACGCCGGCCTTCTCGAAGTGGCCCTTGAGCGGGGCCGACACCTTGCGCGGGTCGATCTGCCCGTAGGCGATCTGCACGGCGTCGTAGCCGTCGGTCTCGACGGACCGGATCTGGGTCACGACGTTCGCACCGGTCTGCACGACGGTGACCGGGACGAGCTTTCCGTTCTCGTCCCAGACCTGGGTCATGCCGAGCTTGGTGCCGAGCACGCCGGACACCGGACGGGCCTTCTGGCCGGTCAGTTCGTTGCTCATGTCCACCTGCCTCAGAGCTTGATCTCGATATTGACATCTGCGGGCAGATCGAGACGCATGAGCGAATCCACGGCCTTGGGCGTGGGATCGACGATGTCGATCAGTCGCTTGTGCGTACGCATCTCGAAGTGCTCACGAGAGTCCTTGTACTTGTGGGGAGAACGGATCACACAGAACACGTTCTTCTCCGTCGGCAGCGGCACCGGGCCCACAACAGTCGCGCCCGCGCTGGTGACCGTGTCCACGATCTTGCGCGCGGAGGTGTCGATCACCTCGTGGTCGTACGACTTGAGCCGGATGCGGATCTTCTGTCCCGCCATGGCGTCCTGTCTCTCTTTCGTCTGGCATGGATACACCCGATCCCCGGTACCCGAGGACGGGCGTGTCGGCCTCCGCGGGGCACACGAGCCCAGCCTGCGGCCGCCGAGTATCGGCTGCTTCTGCGTCTGTTCCCTCGTCTCGATGCGCGATCTGCGCAATGGCACAGTTCGCATCCTCGGGATGGACCTCATCCGGTGATCATTCGCCCGGGCCAAGAGCCTGGGAGAACGGAACCGGGAATATCGGCCCACGCAGACAACTCGTCTAGTCTGCCACGCCTCCGAGTGCCTCACAAGGGGAGGTCGCGTGCACCCCGTCACAGATCACGCAGCACAGCGGACCGGCCGCGTCCTGCGGACTTCGCGGGACGCGGCCGGTGCGCCGGGATGCGGGTATGCGGGTGTGCCGTGGCGGGAGCCGCGTCGAGGGCCTCGAGACTGCTTCGGAGGCAGACCTGGTCCTCGACGACAGACCCTCCACGGCGACGCCGGGAACGGCGCCGCCTCGAGAGGGGCGGTCACTTGTTCGTGCTCGGACCGATCCCGCCGGAGAGCTGGCGCTGGAAGATCATGTACACGATCAGCACCGGCAGGATCGTGATCGTCACCGAGGCGAACATCGCCGCCCAGTCCGAACGGTATCCCTGCTGAGCCTGCAGATTCACCAGGCCCTGCGCGAGGACGAACTTGTCCGAATCGGTGTTCAGCACGATCGGGAGCAGGAACTGGTTCCACAGTCCCAGGAAGTTGAAGATGGTCACGCTGGCCATCCCCGGTCCCGACATCGGCAGCATCACCTGGAAGAAGGTGCGGAAGTCCCCCGCACCGTCGATCGCTGCCGCCTCGGCGATCTCCTCCGGCAGCTGCCGGAAGAAGGCGTACAGGAAGAACACGGTGAACGGGAGCGCGAAGCCCACGTAGGCCATGATCAGTCCGAAGTACGTGCCCCGGATGTGCATCGACTCCATGATGAAGAACAGCGGCACCACGGCGAGGAACAGCGGGAACGTGAGGCCCGCGATGAGGGCGTAATAGATGATCCTGCGACCCGGGAAGGTGTACCGGGACAGGACATAGGCGCACATCGCCCCCAGCAGCATCACCAGGATCAATGCACAGCCGACGACGAGCACGGTGTTGCCGAAGAAGCGGCCGATGCCGGCCTGGCTCCACGCCCGCACGAAGTTGTCGAAGTTCCATTCCTCGGGCAGCGCGAACGGCGAGGACAGGATCCCCTTCGTCGACTTGAACGAGCTGAAGACGGTCCAGACCAGCGGCAGGATCACCAGCAGCGACCAGATGCCCAGGATGATCTGGGCGACGACCGTGAAGATCCGGTCGCCTGCAGGGCCGCGGTTGCGACGCTGCTGCGCCGGCGGCCGGGGCTGCTCGGTGCCGGCCGGCGCGGTGGTGTGCGAGACGCTCATTCGTCCCCCTTCTGCCGGGTCCCGAACAGGACGATCACGGCCATCAGCATGGTCACCAGCGCCATCACGACACCCATGGCGGAGGCGAGCCCGAAGCGGGACTCGCTGAACGCGGTCTCGTACAGGTACCGCGAGACCACCTCGGTGCTCTTGCCGATGCCGCCGCTGGGCGTCATGACATTGATGTAGACGAACATGTCCAGCGCCATGATCCCCATGTAGACCGCGGCGGTGGAGACGTTCTCCCGCACCATCGGCAGGATGACCCGCACCGCCAGGCGCAGACGCCCGGCACCGTCGATACGCGCGGCCTCGACGATCTCGGACGGGATGGACTTGATCGCCGCGACGAACAGCACCATGTAGAAGCCCACGAGGCTCCAGATGACTGCCGCCATCACCGCCGGCATCGCCAGTCGGCGGTCGCCCAGCCAGGCGATCGAGACGTCCAGCCCGAGCACGTTCAGCCCACCGTTGAGCAGGCCCCCGTTGGGCGAGTAGATGAACCCGAACAGGATGCCGACGACGACCGCCGGGATCACGTACGGGAAGAAGCTCACGATGCGGAAGACGGCCGCTCCCGGGATCCCGGAGATCTTCCCCCTGCTGTTCCCGCCCACGGTGACCAGCACCGCGAGCGCGAACGACAGCGTGATCGTGATCGTGGGCAGCAGGATCATGAGGATCAGGTTGTTCGAGAGCGCCTTGCGGAAGATCGGGTCGTTCGCGAGCGTGACGTAGTTGTCCAGCCCGATCCACTGCGGGGCGCGGGCGAGGCCGCGCCAGTCGGTCATCGAGTAGTAGAACGCCTGCAGGAACGGCGACACCACGAAGACCACGTAGACCACCAGCGGCAGCCCGAGGAACAAGGCGAAGAACAGCACTCGCGAGGGCGTCAGACGGCGCCGCATCCCCCGGGCCGACGGTGTGGCCGCGGGGGGTGCGGCGGTGGGGACTGCAGCCATCATTCGACGTCGAACTTCTCGATGCCGTCGTCCTCCCGGACCTTGTCGATGACCTCCTGGGACTTCTCGAGCGCCTGCTCGGCGGTCAGGTCACCGTTGAGGAACTCGGCCCACAGCGGCTTGAAGTCGTCTCCGAGCCCGTACCAGTCGGTGAAGTTGAAGTTGAAGACGTCATCGCCCGCAGCCTCGGTCATCGCGTTGACGGAGGCGAGCGCGGTGGAGCCGAAGGCATCCTCGGGGATGGTGTCCTGCACGATCGTCATCGACGAGGTGAGCTCGGAGAAGTTCTGGCACATCTCCTTGCTGAGCATGACGCGCAGGAACTCGAGGCCACCGGCGCCGTTGGCCGCCTTCGCCGGCACCATGAAGGGTTCTCCGGCGGCGCCGTGCATCGCCGCCTCACCCATCGCTGCGGACTCGCTGAGCATGGGCGTCGCCGCGCCGGTCATCTCGTAGTCGTCGGGCGTGGTGTCGCGCTGCTCGTTCTCGATCCAGGATCCGGAGGGGTACATGACGGCCTTGCCCGTCACCCATTCGGTCTGCGCCTCGGTGTGCTTGATGCCGGCGCCGCCGGAGAGGAAGTAGCCGGCGGAGACGGCATCCTCGATCGCGGTGAACGCCGCGACCACGGCGTCCTGCGAATAGGCGTCGTCATCGAGCGAGTCCAGCTTCTTGGCCAGGTCCGGCCCGGCCTCCTTGATCGCCATCGAGATCGCGAGTTCGTGGTAGTAGTCCGCCGCGTTCTGGCCGCCCCAGGCGAACAGCGCGAGATCCTCGCCCTTCGCCGCCTCGCCGATGGTCATGACGTCGTCCCAGGTCTTGGGCGTTTCCCAGCCCTTGTCCTCGAACTGCTTCGCCGAGTACCACAGGGCGAAGACGGTGTACATGTAGTTCAGGGCGAAGAGCTTGCCCGAATAGGTCCCCGGCGAGAGGACCCCCGGCAGGAGCGTGTCTCCGATCGTGCCGTCGCCGTCCAGGGAGGGCGCGTCGATCAGGCTGTCGAGCTCTGCAAGGCTGCCCTCGGAGATCAGGGCCGACGCGTTCATCGACTGGGCGCCGGAGTTGTCGAAGAGATCCGGCGGGTTGCCGCCGATGAAGCGGGGCTGGAGGTCCGACTGGATGTTGACCGTCGAGCTGACCTTCGCCTCGGAGTCGGGGTGCAGCTCCTGATACTTCTCGCCGGAGTCCTTGGCGTACTGATCTCCATAGCCACCATTGAAGATGACGACATCGACCGGCTCGTCCTCGGCCATGCCGAACGGGTTGTCGTCGCTGACCTCGCCGCCGCCTTCGGGCGCGCCGCCCGCATCGGACTCGTCGTCGTCCCCGCCTCCGCCGGCGGCGCAGGCGCTCAGAGCGACGGCGCCGGTGCCTGCTGAGGCGAGCGCCAGGAAATTGCGTCGAGAGGCGCCGAGCCTGTCGAGCGGGGTCATGTCCTCAGGGGAAGTGCCCATGATCGGGTCCTCTTTCGTCTTCGTCGTCGAAAAGGTCGCTCGTGCACCACGAAGCTGCACAGCTGCTCGTCCCACGGGACGAGTGGTGCTCGACATGCTACGTGGTCCAGCCCACTTCCGGTCGGAGGTACGTCGAAGGTGAACACGTGTCATCGAACTGTGATGTCGCTGCGCGTGACAGGCGCGAACCGCTCCCCCGGGCGGCACCAGTGCGCCACCCGGGCGGCGCCATCGGCGGCGATCTCGCCAGCTGCTCACACGGGGCGTCCTGCGCACATCCAGCCCGCTCCGGGTCTGCTCGATTACGGTAGCCCCATGACACAGCCACCACGATCCGCCTCGCCCCTGACCGCGCGACTGTACGACCTGGAGTATCCGCGCTCCCTCGGGGTCTACAGCACGTATCAGGAGGTCCAGGCCGTGGTGGATACGCTCGCCGACAACCACTTCCCGGTCCAGAGCACTCTCATCGTCGGCACCGACCTCAAGCTGATGGAGCGGGTCACCGGCCGGAAGACCTGGGGGCGGGTGATCGGCCAGGGCGTGCTGTCGGGCCTGTGGATGGGCCTGTTCCTCGGGCTGCTGCTCATGTTCATCACGCCCAGCAACGTGCTCGTGGTGCTCACCAGCGTGCTGCTGGGCATCGTCTTCTTCACCGTGTGGTCGGTCATCGGGTACGCGATGTCCGGCGGCAAGCGGGACTTCACCTCGATGGTCGCGACGATCCCGATGCAGTACGAGCTCCTCGTGGAGCACAAGCATGCTGATCAGGCGCGCCGCCTGCTCGCGGAGTCGGGGGCGTCACCCGCCCCGGCACCGGTCTCCCCTGCCACCCCGCTGCCGGGCCACAGCGGCCCTGCCGGTCAGTTCGGCGCGAAGCAGCAGGGTTCAGGCCCCTTCGGCGCGAGCCCGCAGGGATCGGGATCGTTCGGCGCCAGCCAGCAGGGAGGCCGCCCGTCCTCCGGTGCCGATCACCCGGCCGCACCGCGGCAGAACGCGCCGCAGCAGCCGGGTGGGGGCCAGCCGGGTTCGCGATCCGCCCCGTCGGCACCGGCTGCGCCGGGAGCAGAGACTCCGACGGGCCGCCCGCTCTACGGCCAACCGGCTCCGAGTGCTCCGTCGGCCCCGACCTCTGAGACCCCGGGGCGACCCTCGCGTCCCAGCTTCGGACAGCCGGCCGGCACTCCCCTGCACGAAGACTCTCGGCCTCACTCCTCCGATCCCGAGGTGGATCCCGCCGCTGAGCCCCGCTTCGGCGAGGATCGCCCCGAGGATCCTCAGGACTACTACCACCGAGGTCGCTGACCGAACAGCTCCCCGGGGTTGGCCGAACCCCTGTTCCACGTCGTGTGGAGCAGGGGTTCTTCTCTGGGGTTCTTCTCTGCCGGCCCCTCCAGGCGAGGACCTGCGCAGCCGTTGCGCCCCGGGGCCAAGCCAGTCGTTCTGCCCCCAGTCGGCGGCCCTGGCATCGTCCGAGTCTCGGACCCGGTGCACGCCCTTCGTCGCACGAGTCGCAGGAGCCGCAGGAGCCGCAGGAGCCGCAGGAGTCATTGTTCCGGAATGCATGAAGGCCCCGATCCGGTATCCCGGATCGGGGCCTTCAGGCTGCTCGGCGTCCGCAGGACGAACGCCTCACCGCTGCGGGGTCACCCCCGCTCAGATCACTTGATGATCTTGGTGACGCGGCCGGAGCCCACGGTGCGGCCACCCTCACGGATGGCGAAGCCGAGGCCCTCCTCCATGGCGATCGGCTGGATCAGCTCGACCGTCATCTCGGTGTTGTCGCCGGGCATGACCATCTCGGTGCCCTCGGGCAGCGTGATGACGCCGGTGACGTCGGTGGTCCGGAAGTAGAACTGCGGACGGTAGTTCGAGTAGAACGGGTTGTGACGGCCGCCCTCGTCCTTCGAGAGGATGTAGACCTGGCCCTCGAAGTTCGTGTGCGGGGTGATGGAGCCCGGCTTCACGACGACCTGGCCGCGCTCGACGTCCTCACGCTTGGTGCCACGAAGCAGCAGGCCGCAGTTCTCGCCGGCCCAGGCCTCGTCCATCTGCTTGTGGAACATCTCGATGCCGGTGACGATCGTCTTCTGCGGCTCGCGGATGCCGACGATCTCGACCTCGGAGTTGATCGACAGCTTGCCGCGGTCGACCTTGCCGGTGACGACGGTGCCACGACCCTGGATCGTGAAGACGTCCTCGATCGGCATGAGGAAGGCCTGGTCCAGGTTGCGGACCGGGTCCGGAATCTTCTCGTCGACGGCTTCCATGAGCTCTTCGACCTTCTTGACCCACTTCTCGTCGCCCTCGAGCGCCTTGAGTGCGGACACCTGGATGACAGGCGCCTCCTCGTCGAAGCCCTGGGAAGCCAGCATCTCGCGGACCTCCATCTCGACGAGCTCGAGGATCTCCTCGTCGTCGACCATGTCGGACTTGTTGAGAGCTGCGAGCAGGTACGGAACGCCGACCTGCTTGGCGAGCAGGACGTGCTCACGGGTCTGAGCCATCGGGCCGTCGGTGGCGGCGACCACGAGGATCGCGCCATCCATCTGAGCGGCGCCGGTGATCATGTTCTTGACGTAGTCAGCGTGACCGGGGGCGTCGACGTGCGCGTAGTGGCGCTTGTCGGTCTCGTACTCGATGTGCGAGACGTTGATCGTGATGCCGCGCTGCTTCTCCTCGGGCGCGTTATCGATCGTGTCGAAGTCACGCTTCTGGTTGATCTCCGGGAACCGGTCGTACAGAACCTTGGAGATCGCTGCGCTCAGCGTGGTCTTGCCATGGTCGACGTGACCGATGGTGCCGATGTTGACGTGCGGCTTGGTCCGCTCGAACTTGGCCTTGGCCATGATGTTGTCCTCCTAGGACTTCTAATCGTGGTACTTCTGGATCGGGATCGGTGCCCCTCCTGGTGGGAGGCGGCCCGATGGAAGAGGGGGAGCAGGAGAAGGAGCCTACCTGTTCCCCCTCGTCTCACTCGCCCCGGGTCTTCGCGATGATCTCCTCAGCAATGCTGGAGGGGACCTCCGCGTAGCTGTCGAACTGCATCGTGTACATCGCGCGACCCTGGGTCTTGGACCGCAGGTCGCCGACGTACCCGAACATCTCGGACAGCGGGACGAGAGCACGGACGATCTTGACCCCGCTCGCGTCCTCCATCGACTGGACCTGCCCGCGTCGCGAGTTCAGGTCGCCGATGACATCTCCCATGTACTCCTCAGGAGTACGGACCTCGACGTCCATGAGGGGCTCGAGGAGGACCGGCTGCGCCTTGCGCAGGGCCTCCTTGGCCGCCATGGAGCCGGCGATCTTGAACGCCATCTCCGAGGAGTCGACGTCGTGGAACGCACCGTCGAGCAGCGTGGCCCGGACGTTGACCACCGGGTAGCCGGCGATGATGCCCGACTCGAGGGCGCTCTGGATGCCCGCGTCCACGCTCGGGATGTACTCGCGCGGGATGCGGCCGCCGGTGACCTTGTTCTCGAACTCGTAGAACACGCCGTCCTCGGCGTCCGTCAGAGGACCGAAGGTGACCTGGATCTTCGCGAACTGGCCGGAGCCGCCCGTCTGCTTCTTGTGGGTGAAGTCGTACTTCTCCACGACGCGCTTGATCGTCTCGCGGTAGGCCACCTGGGGCTTGCCGATGTTGGCCTCGACGTTGAACTCGCGACGCATGCGGTCCACGAGGATGTCGAGGTGCAGCTCGCCCATTCCCCTGATGACGGTCTGCCCGGTCTCCTCGTCGAGCTCCACCTGGAAGGTCGGATCCTCCTTGGCGAGCTTCTGGATGGCCACACCCAGCTTCTCCTGGTCGCCCTTGGTCTTGGGCTCGATGGCCACGGAGATCACGGGCTCGGGGAAGCTCATGGACTCCAGCTGGATGGGGTTCGCCGGGTCGGCGAGCGTGTCACCCGTCGTGGTGTCCTTGAGGCCGATGAAGGCGTAGATGTGGCCCGCGAAGGCCTCCTCCACCGGGTTCTCCTTGTTGGAGTGCATCTGGAACAGCTTGCCGACGCGCTCCTTCTTGCCGGTGGTGGCGTTCAGGATCTGATCGCCCTGCTTCACCTGGCCGGAGTACACGCGCACGTAGGTCAGCGATCCGAAGAACGGATGCGAGGCGACCTTGAACGCGAGCGCCGAGAAGGGCTCGTCCCAGTCGGGCCTGCGCGTGAGCTCCACGTCCTCGGCATTCGGCTTGTGGCCGACCATCGGGGGGACGTCGAGCGGCGAGGGCAGGTAGTCGATGACACCGTTGAGCATGGGCTGGACGCCCTTGTTCTTGAACGCGGTGCCGCAGAAGACCGGGTATGCCTCGGAGTTCACGGTCATCGAGCGGATGCCGGCCTTGAGCTCGTCGAGGGTGAGATCGCCCTCTTCGAGGTACTTGTCCATGAGCTCCTCGGAGCTCTCGGCCACGTCCTCGACCAGCTTCGCACGGTACTCGTCGACCGTGTCCTGCAGGTCGGCGGGGATCGGGATCTCGCGCTGCCACTGGCCGAGCGAGGGATCACCCTTCTTCGAGTTGATCGCGGGCATGTCCTCCTCGAGCTTGTCGGGCCACTCGTAGGCCTTCATCTCGACGAGGTCGACGACGCCGTTGAAGTCATTCTCGGCACCGATCGGGACCTGCATGACCAGCGGCTTGGCGCCGAGGCGGTCGACGATGGTCTTCACCGTGAAGAAGAAGTCGGCGCCCAGCTTGTCCATCTTGTTGACGAAGCAGATGCGGGGCACGTCGTACTTGTCGGCCTGACGCCACACGGTCTCCGACTGGGGCTCCACGCCCTCCTTGCCGTCGAACACTGCGACCGCGCCGTCGAGCACGCGGAGCGAGCGCTCCACCTCGACGGTGAAGTCGACGTGACCGGGCGTGTCGATGATGTTGATCTGGCTGTCATGCCAGTAGCAGGTGGTCGCGGCGGACGTGATGGTGATGCCGCGCTCCTTCTCCTGCTCCATCCAGTCCATGGTGCCGGCGCCATCATGGGTCTCGCCCATCTTGTAGTTGACGCCGGTGTAGAAGAGGATGCGCTCGGTGGTCGTGGTTTTACCGGCATCGATGTGGGCCATGATGCCGATGTTGCGGACCTTGTTGAGGTCACTGAGCACTGCAAGTGCCACTGGCTTGTGCCTTTCTGGAGAACGGAAGCTGGTCGACGCGCCGGAGGGCGGTCGGTGGGGCCTGCCCGGAGGGGAAGGCCCCACCGGAACTCACCAGCGGTAGTGCGCGAAGGCCCGGTTGGCCTCGGCCATCTTGTGGGTGTCCTCGCGACGCTTCACAGCGGCACCGAGGCCGTTGGAGGCGTCGAGAATCTCGTTCATCAGACGCTCGGTCATCGTGTTCTCGCGACGGGCGCGGGAGTAGCTGACCAGCCAGCGCAGCGCCAGGGTGGTGGCGCGGCCGGGCTTGACCTCGATCGGGACCTGGTAGGTCGCGCCGCCGACTCGACGGGAGCGGACCTCGAGGCTCGGACGGATGTTGTCCAGGGCCTTCTTCAGGGTGACGACCGGATCCTGGCCGTTCTTCTCATGGGCGCCCTCGAGCGCGCCGTAGACGATGCCCTCGGCGACGGTCTTCTTGCCGTCGAGGAGGATCTTGTTGATGAGCTGCGTGACGATCGGCGAGCCGTAGACGGGGTCGACGACGAGCTGGCGCTTGGGAGCGGGGCCCTTACGAGGCATTACTTCTTCTCCTTCTTCGCGCCGTAGAGCGAACGAGCCTGCTTGCGGCCCTTCACCGACTGGGTGTCCAGGGCGCCACGGACGATCTTGTAGCGCACACCGGGGAGGTCCTTCACACGGCCGCCACGGACGAGCACGATGGAGTGCTCCTGCAGGTTGTGGCCCTCACCGGGGATGTATGCGGTGACCTCGATGCCCGTCGACAGACGCACGCGAGCGATCTTGCGCAGCGCCGAGTTCGGCTTCTTGGGGGTCTGGGTGTAGACGCGCGTGCAGACGCCGCGGCGCTGGGGCGAACCCTTGAGCGCAGGCGTGCTGGAGGAGGAGGACCTGGCGTCCCGCCCCTTGCGCACCAACTGCTGAATAGTAGGCACAGCTTCTCTTCCTGTTCAGCCCTCGGAACTGTTCGCCCCGAAGGATCAACTTCTTCGACCGCTTGCGCGGCCGGCGACCCGAAGCACCGTCCCCATGGCCCGGGGATAGTCGGCGGATCGACCCGCCCGTCAGGTGATGGCACCTGCCGGGCGTCCAGGAGGACCGTGATCGGTGCCCGCGGAGAGCGGACGGGCATGGCCGCCTTCTCCGTATTCGGGCACGCCGCGAGGATCCGCTCCTCGCGGGGGACACCCCCCGCAGGCCCCGAAGGGTTCCGCGGTTCTCGTCCCGGGTCACGACCAGAGGGCACTCCGGACGCACTCGCAGTCTACTGACGCCTGTGGTACGCGGTCAAAGCTTCTTCGGGCATCCGACGCAGATCACATGACGCAGTGCGTCGGACGGCGCGCTCCGGTTTCCCACTCGACGAGCGACGAGCGCGCCGCGGTGATCCGCGACGCGCTCGTGCACAGTGCAGGATTCTCGCCGGCGGATGCTCCGTGGGGGCACCGCTGCCGAGGAAGGGCTCCGCTCAGCGGATCCCGAGCTGCGAGGTGCAGGAGGGCCAGGCGCCCCAGCCCTGGTTGGCCTGGACCTTCTTGGCGACGGCGATCTGCTGTTCGCGGGTCGCGAGGTCGGCCCGTGCCGCGTACGAGGTGCCGCCGTAGGCAGCCCACGTCTGGTTGTTGAACTGGATGCCGCCGTAGTAGCCGTTGCCGGTGTTGATCGACCAGTTGCCGCCGGACTCGCACTGGGCGAGACGGTCCCACACGGAGCCGTCGGACACCGACGGTGCGCTCTTGCTGGATCCGGAGTCGGTGGACTTCCGCTCGGAGCTGCGCGAGCTGCTGTCCTTCGAATCGCTCTTGGTGCTCTTCTCGCTCTTCTCGTTCGAGGAGGAGCTCGAGGAATCGGAGGAGGAGGACTTCTCGCTCGTCGTCTCGGCGGGGGCCTCGGGCTGCGGGGCCTTCTTGGTGCCCTTGAGCACGACCTCGGTGACCGGCTCGGCCGTGGTCTCCTCGGAGACCAGCTCGGACTCGGTGACCTCGCCGTCGACGGTGGTCTCGGCGAAGACCTTCTCGGCCGTGCCCTTCTTGCCCTCGGTCTTGGTCTTGGTCTTGCCCTCGAGGAGGGTGTCGTCCTCGACCGTCTTGGTCGTGAAGGGGATCTCCTCGGTCTCGGTGCGCTCGGCCTCGCGGACGCGCTTCACCGTGATGGTGGCGCCGTCCTCGAGGATCGAGTCGCGGTCGACGGAGGCCTTGTCGGTGTCCTCGATGTCGCCAAGGACCTTCTTCATCGCGTCGTCGACGGTCAGCGCGGTGACGTCGAAGGTGTCCTGGCCGTTCTGGCCCTTGAACGTGACGGTCTTGCGGGTGACGACGTCCACCTCGGCGGAGTCACCGGTCAGCTCGGTCTCGGGGGCCGGGGAGATGGCCGCGCCGTCGGCGTCGTAGTCGACCTCGTCGAGCGCATCGGCGACGGTGTCACCGGTGGTGAGCACCTCCTGCTCCTCGCCGTCGACGGTCACGGTGACCGGCGTGCGCTGGATGATCTGGATCTCGATGCCGTCGGTGATCTGTGCGCTCGTGTCCGGCAGCACCAGGTCGGTGTCCTTCAGCGAGATGCCCTGGGCCTCGAGCAGCTCACCGACGGTGGGCTGCGAGAACGTGCGCACCATCGACTGCTCGCCGTACACGGAGAGCGCCGCTTCGTTCGACATCGCGAAGGCGGTGCCGCCACCGCCCACCACGACGACGCACGCGGTTGCGGCCGCGACGATCCACGGGGTCTTCTTCACTGTTCCACCTGTTCTTCTGCCACCGTCCGGCGGCGCCGTCAATCCCTGAGCACGAGTGCCCCGGAGACGGGGCCCGACACCCCCTATGCGTGCGCGCGTCCGCGATCGGAGCGCAGCGAGGAAGTCGCACGGGGAGCCAGGACCCATCGTTTCTCGCGAGCCGCTCCCCGTGAAGGGCAACGCCAAGACTTTGGGGCAGCCACCAGAAGGTCTTTACCCGCCCGTGACTCAGGACGTCCGACAGATCACCCTCGCGGCGTGTTCGGGCTGTGCTCCGTGGCGGCGGCCACGGTCGTGCGTCACTGTCCGGGCTCACAGGTGGTGCGCGCCCGCTCGGGCATCGGTGCCCGCTCCCCCGTCGGGCACTGCCAGCGCAGCCGGTCGTCGGGCATGACGAAGGGCGGCCCCACCGGAGTGGGACCGCCCTTCATCGTCCGCTCCCCGCGCCGGCCCTCAGGCCGCCGCGGGGGCGTTCAGCGACTCAGCGGAAGTCCGTGCGGAACGGATCGGCGTAGTCGATGTCGTCCAGGTTGACCGCACCGGTCTGACCGAAGCCGGAGAAGTCCAGCTCGTCGTATCCGGGCACCTGGTACATCTGCGCCTTGGCCTCGTCGGTGGGCTCGACCGCGATCCGACGGAAGCGAGACAGGCCCGTACCGGCGGGGATGAGCTTACCGATGATGACGTTCTCCTTGAGCCCCATGAGCTGATCGCTCTTGCGGTTCAGGGCGGCCTCGGTGAGCACGCGGGTGGTCTCCTGGAAGGAGGCCGCCGACAGCCACGAGTCGGTCGCCAAAGACGCCTTGGTGATGCCCATGAGCTCCGGTCGACCGGAGGCGGGCTGGCCGCCCTCGGACAGGACACGACGGTTCTCCCGCTCGAAGGACACGCGCTCGGCGAAGTCTCCGGGCAGCAGGTCGGTGTCACCGGACTCGATGATCGTCACGCGACGCAGCATCTGGCGCACGATGACCTCGATGTGCTTGGCGTGGATGTCCACACCCTGCGAGATGTACACCTTCTGCACCTCGTCCACCAGGTGCTGCTGCACCTTGCGGGGGCCGAGGATCCGCAGCACCTGCTTCGGATCCACCGAACCCTGGGTGAGCTGCTGGCCGACGTCGACCTTGTCCCCGTCGGCGATCAGCAGGGTCACGCGCTTGGACACGGTGTAGACGACCGGCTCGGAGCCGTCGTCCGGGGTCACCGTGATCCGACGCTGCTTGTCGTTCTCCTCGATCTCCGCGCGACCGGCGAACTCCGAGATCGGCGCGAAGCCGGCCGGGGTACGGGCCTCGAAGAGCTCCTGGATACGGGGCAGACCGTGGGTGATGTCGCCATCCGCGCTGGCCACGCCACCGGAGTGGAAGGTACGCATGGTCAGCTGGGTGCCGGGCTCACCGATCGACTGGGCCGCGACGATGCCGACGGCCTCGCCGATGTCGACGAGCTGGCCGGTCGCGAGCGAACGGCCGTAGCACTGAGCACAGGTTCCCACAGCGGAGTCACAGGTCAGCACGGAGCGGATCTTCGCCTCGCGCACGCCGGCCTCGACGAGCTGCTCGATGAGCACATCGCCCAGCTCCGTGCCGGCCGGAGCCGCCTCGGTGCCGTCGGCGCCGATCGCCGCAGTGGCCAGGACACGGCCGTAGACCGTGGACTCGGCGTGCTCGTGGGGACGGAGCGTGCCGCCCTCCTCGACCGCGATCGGCAGGACCAGGCCCTTGGTGGTGCCGCAGTCGTCCTCGCGGACGATGACGTCCTGCGAGACGTCGACCAGACGACGGGTCAGGTAGCCCGACTGAGCGGTCTTCAGCGCCGTGTCCGCGAGCCCCTTGCGGGAACCGTGGGAGGCGATGAAGTACTCCAGGACCGAGAGCCCCTCCTTGTAGTTGGAGAGGATCGGGCGCGGGATGATCTCGCCCTTCGGGTTGTTCACCAGACCACGCATACCGGCGATCTGACGCACCTGCATCCAGTTGCCTCGTGCACCCGAATCCACCATCCGGAAGATGGTGTTGGTCGAGTCGAAGTGGGAGCGCATCGCCTGGTCGACCTCGTTGGTCGCCTCGGTCCAGATGTCGATGAGCTCCATGTTGCGCTCGTTCTCGGAGACGAGACCGAGGTCGCGGTTCTCCTGGACCTGAGCGGCCTTCGCCTCGAACTTGGCGATGATCTCGGCCTTGTTCGGCGGGGTCACGACGTCGGACAGCGCGAAGGACGCACCCGACCGGGTGGACCACGAGAAGCCGTAGGACTTCAGCGCGTCCAGGGACGCGGCGACCTGGCCCTTCTCGTAGCGCTCGGCGAGCGTGTTGACGATTCCGCCCAGACGCTTCTTGCCGACCTGGCCCTGCACGAACGGGAAGTCCGGCGGGAGGGTCTCGTTGAAGTAGACCGAGCCGAGGGTCGTCTCGAGGAGGATCGGATCGCCCTCGGTCCAGCCCTCGGGGGCCTGCCAGTCGCTCGGCGGCACGATGTCCGTGAAGCGGATGGTGACGGGGGCGTTGAGGTGCAGCTCCCCGCGGTCGGCGGCCATGATGGCCTCCGCCTCGGAGGAGAAGGAGCGACCCTTGCCCGGCACGTCCTCTCGGACCGTCGTGATGTGGTACAGACCGATGATCATGTCCTGTGCGGGCATGGTCACGGGGCGACCGTCGGACGGCTTGAGGATGTTGTTGCTCGAGAGCATGAGGATGCGGGCCTCGGCCTGCGCCTCCGCCGACAGCGGCAGGTGGACAGCCATCTGGTCGCCGTCGAAGTCCGCGTTGAACGCGGCGCAGACGAGCGGGTGCAGGTGGATGGCCTTGCCCTCGACGAGCTGCGGCTCGAACGCCTGGATGCCGAGACGGTGCAGGGTGGGCGCACGGTTCAGCAGCACCGGGTGCTCGGTGATGACCTCTTCGAGGACGTCCCACACCTCGGGGCGTGCACGCTCGACCATCCGCTTGGCGGCCTTGACGTTCTGGGCGTGCGAGAGCTCGACCAGGCGCTTCATGACGAACGGCTTGAACAGCTCGAGCGCCATGCCCTTGGGCAGGCCGCACTGGTGCAGGTGGAGCTGCGGGCCGTTGACGATCACGGAGCGAGCGGAGTAGTCCACGCGCTTGCCCAGCAGGTTCTGTCGGAAACGACCCTGCTTGCCCTTGAGCATGTCCGAGAGCGACTTCAGCGGACGGTTGCCCGGTCCGGTGACCGGACGGCCGCGACGGCCGTTGTCGAACAGCGAGTCGACCGACTCCTGCAGCATCCGCTTCTCGTTGTTCACGATGATCTCGGGGGCGCCGAGATCCAGCAGCCGCTTGAGGCGGTTGTTGCGGTTGATCACGCGACGGTACAGATCGTTGAGGTCGGAGGTCGCGAAGCGGCCACCGTCCAGCTGCACCATCGGACGCAGGTCCGGCGGGATGACCGGGACGCAGTCCAGGACCATGCCGGCGGGCGAGTTCGTGGTGGAGCGGAAGGCCGAGACGACCTTCAGGCGCTTCAGCGCACGAGCCTTCTTCTGGCCCTTGCCGGTGGCGATGACCTCGCGCAGCAGCTCGGCCTCGGCGTCGAGATCGAAGTCGAGCAGGCGACGCTGGAGCGCCTCGGCGCCCATGCCGCCCTCGAAGTAGGTGCCGTAGCGCAGCTTCATCGCACGGTAGAGCTGCTCATCGCCCTCGAGGTCGGCGACCTTGAGCGACTTGAAGCGGTCCCACACGCGGGTGACGCGGTCGATCTCGGCGTCGTACTTCTTGCGGATCTGAGCCTGCTCGCGCTCGGAGGAGTCGCGGACCTTGCGCTTCGCGTCGGCCTTGGCTCCCTCCTCCTCGAGCTGGGTGAGATCCTTCTCGGCGGACAGGGCGCGGTCGTTCAGGGCCGCGTCGCGATCCTTGGCGAGCTCCTTGACCTCGAGGTCGAAGCGGGCCTGCAGGTCCGGCATGTCCTCGTGGCGAGCCTGCTCGTCCACGGAGGTGATCATGTACGCGGCGAAGTAGATGATCTTCTCGAGATCCTTCGGCGCCAGGTCCAGCAGGTAGCCGAGGCGGCTCGGCACGCCCTTGAAGTACCAGATGTGGGTGACGGGAGCGGCGAGCTCGACGTGCCCCATGCGCTCACGGCGCACGGAGGACTTGGTGACCTCCACGCCGCAGCGCTCGCAGATGATGCCCTTGAAGCGCACGCGCTTGTACTTGCCGCAGTAGCACTCCCAGTCCCGGGTGGGACCGAAGATGCGCTCGCAGAAGAGCCCATCCATCTCGGGCTTGAGCGTGCGGTAGTTGATGGTCTCCGGCTTCTTGACCTCGCCGTGGGACCAGCCGCGGATGTCGTCGGCCGTGGCGAGGCCGATGCGCAGCTCGTCAAAGGTGTTGACGTCGATCACAGGTGTCCTTCTCTCGATCGGAAGAGTGGTGTCTGAGGGAACGGGGGTCGAGGGCGGGGCTCAGGGAGGGGGACGGCGTCGTGCCGTCCCGCTCTCCCGAGCCCGCGTCCCTCAGACCTCTTCGATGGAGCCGACGCCCTCGTGAGGTCGGCGGGACAGGTCGATGCCGAGCTCCTCCGCAGCGCGGAAGACCTCCTCATCGCCTTCCTGAACTTCCTGGGCCGTGCCGTCGGAGGACAGGACCTCGACGTTCAGGCACAGGGACTGCATCTCCTTGAGGAGCACGCGGAAGGACTCCGGGATGCCCGGCTCGGGGATGTTCTCGCCCTTGACGATCGCCTCGTAGACCTTCACGCGGCCGGCGATGTCATCGGACTTGATGGTCAGCAGCTCCTGCAGGGCGTAGGCGGCGCCATAGGCCTCGAGGGCCCACACCTCCATCTCGCCGAAGCGCTGGCCGCCGAACTGGGCCTTACCGCCCAGCGGCTGCTGCGTGATCATCGAGTAGGGGCCGGTGGAGCGGGCGTGCAGCTTGTCGTCCACCAGGTGGTGGAGCTTCAGCATGTACATGTAGCCCACGGAGATCGACTCGGGCAGCGGCTCGCCGGAGCGGCCGTCGAACAGCTGCGCCTTCCCGTCCTCCTTGACCATCTGCACACCGTCGCGGTTGGGACGGTGGTTGGCGATCAGACCGGTGACCTCCTCGGCCGAGAGGCCGTCGAAGACCGGGACGGCCACGGGGGTGCCGGGTTCGCCGTGCAGAGCGGAGCTCGGCAGCTCGGCGGCCACCGGATCCGACTCGTCGAGGTCCCAGCCGGCCTTGGCGACCCACCCGAGGTGCGTCTCCATGACCTGGCCGATGTTCATGCGGCCCGGAACGCCCATGGGGTTCAGGATGATGTCCACCGGGGTGCCGTCCTCGAGGAACGGCATGTCCTCGACCGGCAGGATCTTCGCGATGACGCCCTTGTTGCCGTGACGGCCGGCGAGCTTGTCACCATCGGTGATCTTGCGCTTCTGGGCCACGTACACGCGGACCATGTCGTTGACGCCGGTCGGCAGGATGTCGCCGTCCTCGTCCTCCGTGAAGACGCGCACACCGATGACGGTGCCGGACTCGCCGTGCGGCACGCGCAGCGAGGTGTCGCGCACCTCGCGGGCCTTCTCGCCGAAGATGGCACGCAGCAGGCGCTCCTCCGGGGTCAGCTCGGTCTCGCCCTTCGGGGTGACCTTGCCGACGAGGATGTCGCCGGGGCCGACCTCGGCACCGATGCGGATGATGCCGCGCTCGTCGAGATCTGCCAGCACGTCGTCGCCGACGTTCGGGATGTCCCGGGTGATCTCCTCCTTGCCGAGCTTGGTGTCGCGGGCGTCGACCTCGTGCTCCTCGATGTGGATCGAGGTGAGGACGTCGTCCTGGACCATGCGCGAGGACAGGATGATGCCGTCCTCGTAGTTGTGGCCCTCCCAGGACATGAACGCGACCAGCAGGTTCTTGCCGATCGAGAGCTCGCCCTCGTCGGTGGAGGGGCCATCGGCGAGGATCGACCCGGCCTCGACGCGGTCGCCCTCGTCGAAGAGCACGCGCTGGTTGTAGGAGTTGCCGGCGTTGGAGCGCTGGAACTTCCCGATCGTGTAGGTCTGACGGGTGCCGTCGTCGGCCATCACCGAGATGATGTCCGCGGAGAGCTCCTCGATGACGCCGGCCTTCTGCGCCACGACCACATCGCCTGCGTCGACCGCCGCGCGACGCTCCATGCCGGTGCCGACGAGCGGCATCTCCGCACGGAGGAGCGGCACGGCCTGACGCTGCATGTTCGAGCCCATGAGCGCACGGTTGGCGTCATCGTGCTCGAGGAAGGGGATCATCGCGGTCGCGACGGAGACCATCTGACGTGCTGAGACGTCCATGAAGTCGACCTCGTCGACCGTGACCAGATCCGGCTCGCCGCCGGTGAGGCGCACGAGGACCTCTTCCTCCAGGAAGCGGCCGGTCTCGTCGATCTTCGCGTTGGCCTGCGCGATGACGTGGCGATCCTCGTCATCGGCGGTGAGGTAGACGATCTCGTCGGTGACGACGCCATCGGTGACCTTGCGGTACGGGGTCTCGATGAAGCCGAAGGGGTTGATGCGCGCGAAGGTCGCCAGCGAGCCGATCAGACCGATGTTCGGGCCCTCAGGGGTCTCGATCGGGCACATGCGGCCGTAGTGCGACGGGTGGACGTCACGGACCTCCATGCCGGCACGGTCACGGGACAGGCCGCCCGGGCCGAGCGCGGACAGGCGACGCTTGTGCGTCAGGCCCGACAGCGGGTTGTTCTGGTCCATGAACTGCGACAGCTGGGAGGTTCCGAAGAACTCCTTGATCGCCGCGGTGACCGGACGGATGTTGATCAGCGTCAGCGGGGTGATCGCCTCGACGTCCTGCGTGGTCATGCGCTCACGCACGACGCGCTCCATGCGGGACAGGCCGGTGCGGACCTGGTTCTGGATCAGCTCGCCGACCGCGCGGATGCGACGGTTGCCGAAGTGGTCGATGTCGTCGGTCTCCACGCGGATGGTCTTGCCATCCTTGCTGGTGTACTCCGAGACGCCGTCGTGCAGCGCGACGATGTACTTGATCGACGCCACGATGTCCTCGAGGCGCAGGGTGGACTCCGAGAGGCTGCCGTCGAGACCGAGCTTCTTGTCGATCTTGTAGCGGCCGACCTTCGCGAGGTCGTAGCGCTTGGCGTTAAAGTAGAGGTTGTTCAGCATGGCCTCGCCCGCATCGCGCGTGGGCGGCTCGCCCGGGCGCTGCTTGCGGTAGATGTCCATGAGCGCCTCGTCCTGGGAGGAGACGCGATCCTTCTCGAGCGTCGAGCGCATCGACTCGAACTCGCCGAACTCCTCCAGGATGTCCGAGTGGGACATCCCCAGGGCCTGCAGCAGCGTCGTGACGGACTGCTTGCGCTTGCGGTCGATGCGCACACCGACCTGATCGCGCTTGTCGACCTCGAACTCGAGCCAGGCGCCGCGCGAAGGGATCACCTTCGTGCTGTAGATGCGCTTGTCGCTGGTCTTGTCGATGCTCTCCTCGAAGTACACGCCCGGGGAGCGGACCAGCTGGGAGACGACGACACGCTCGGTGCCGTTGATGATGAAGGTGCCCTTGCCGGTCATGAGCGGGAACTCGCCCATGAACACCGTCTGGGTCTTGATCTCGCCGGTCTCGTTGTTCATGAACTCCGCGATGACGTACAGCGGAGCGGAGTAGGTGAGGTCCTTCTCCTTGCATTCGTCGACCGTGTACTTCGGGTCGTCGAAGGTGTGGTCCCGGAAGGACAGCGACATGTTGCCCGCGAAGTCCTCGATCGGAGAGATCTCCTCGAGGATGTCGGCGAGACCAGAGGTCTGGGGGACGTCCTCGCGTCCGGCGGAAGCGGCCTCCTCGGCTCGCTCCTGCCAGCGCTCGTTGCCCAGCAGCCAGTCGAACGACGTGGTCTGCAGACTCAGCAGATCCGGAACGTCCAACGGGTCGCCGAGCTTCGCGAACGTGACGCGAGGAGAGGCGGTACGAAGTGCAATGTCGGTAGTGCGATCGGTGCTCGAGGCAGCCAAGGGGGGTCCTTCCACAGGCCGATGACGGAATCCCAGGCGCGGCGAGGCCCGTCAAAAGGGCAGTGGAGCAAGACGATCATGCTGTCAGAACAGCAGAACCCACGGGCGACGCGCAGCGCAAGGACCGAGCATACATAAAATCGCGGATGGACACAAGGCTCGCGACGCGAGAGGTCCATCCGCGTCGGCCGCTATATGCCTGGCGCGGAAGTTCTGCGGTGCTCCCTGCCTGTCTGGCTCGACCGGCCCTCGCGAGCTCGGCTCAGCGGGACGCATGCGGCAGGAACAGCTCCGTACGGCACACAGAATGAAGGGAAATCGTGCTGGAGTCAAGCAGGAGGGGTCGTTCCCGGGGTGTCGCGGCACGTCGGAGCGCTGACGGCCCGTTCCGCCGATCGTCGGTGCGACCGTCCCTCCCCGCCGCTCCTCGCCGCTCCGCGTGGCCCGCGCACTCCCCCGACGGCCAAGCCGCTCGCCCCCACGAGCGCGGGCTGACGGCGCAGTGTGACGGCCTGCGCCGTCGTGCCGGGAGCCTCGCGCCGTCGTGTCCTTGCTCACCGGGCCAGGCCGATCCTCAACCGAGCCCCTCAGCGGGATCGTCGAGCACACCTCGTGGATCCTGCCCCGCGGACAAGGCGGGGCCCGACGGGACCGGTCGGGCGCAGAGTCACCCGGGGCAGCAGGCGGGCCCTGCCGACGGGCACGTCGGGCCAGGGCTGCCGACGGGGGCTGCCGACCGGCACGCCCGACGGGGGCCGCCGACGGACACTCCTGACAGGTGCGGCTCCCGGGCACAGCAGAAGGGCCGCCCCGCAGATGCGGGACGGCCCTTCAGGAGCAGTGCGACTGCCATCAGGTGCGGCGCTCACGTCAGCGAGCGCCGGAGATCACTTGACGGAGACGGTCGCGCCGGCCTCCTCGAGCTTGATCTTGGCAGCCTCGGCGTCGTCCTTCTTGACGGCCTCGAGGACGGCCTTGGGGGCCTCGTCGACGAGCGCCTTGGCCTCCTTCAGACCGAGGGAGGTGAGGCCGCGCACCTCCTTGATGACGGCGATCTTCGCGGAACCGGCCGACTCGAGGACGACGTCGAACTCGTCCTTCTCCTCCTCGGCGGGCGCCTCCGCCCCGGCGGCGGGGCCGGCGGCGGCAGCGGCCACGGGAGCAGCAGCGGTGACGTCGAAGACGTCCTCGAACTGCTTCACGAACTCAGAGAGCTCGATGAGCGACATTTCCTTGAAAGCTTCGATGAGCTCGTCGTTGCTGAGCTTCGCCATGGTGGCGTTCCTTCCTTTGGGCGGGACCGGAGTCCCTGCGGTGTGAGGCGGCGCTTACGCGCCAGGTCATGCGGTCCGTGCATCCCGGAGGGGACGGACGGGGATACAGCGCTGGGGCTGAGGGGACCGAGTCCGAGGACTCAGGCTCCTCAGGCGTCCTGCTTCTCGCGCAGTGCGTCCACGGTGCGCGCTGCCTTCGACAGCGGCGCTGCGAACACAGCGGCGGCCTTGCCCATCGACGCCTTCATGACGCCGGCGGTCTTGGACAGCAGCACCTCGCGGGACTCGAGGTCCGCGAGCTTCTGGACGTCCTCCTTCGAGAGCGCATTGCCCTCGAAGTAGCCGGACTTGATCACGAGCTGCTCGTGAGTCTTGGCGAAGTCACGCAGAGCCTTTGCAGGCGCAACCGGCTCACCCTTGATGAACGCGATAGCGGTCGGACCGCTGAGCGTGCCATCCAGAGCGGTGATGCCGGCCTCGCGGGCAGCGATCTCCGTGAGCGTGTTCTTCACCACGGCGTAGGTCGTCTCGGAACCCAGGGAGCGACGAAGCTCCTTGAGGTCCCCCACGCTGAGACCGCGATATTCGGTGATGACGGCGGCATCGGACTCGCGGAACAGATCCGCGATCTCCGAGACGGCATCCACCTTTTCGGGGTTCGCCATGGCCCTCCTTCCAGAGGTCTCTCGCCACCGGGTGAAGAAGTCCAGGAACAGGAAAGGCCTCGACACGCAAGTGTCGAGGCCTCGAACGCACTGTTCACCCACGCCACGAGGGCGCCGGCCGGAGCCGGACGGGCGACCATGCGAAAGTCGCTTCTTCACCTGCGCAGGCCATCCCATGGGATCTCTTCGGTCGTCCTCGAGGTCGAGCACGACAACCGGCGGTCTTCGGTATCTCCAGCGTAGACCAGAGGGCACCCCGACGCCATGCTGAGAGCGGCGGTCTGCGTCACATCCGCGCCCTGCCCGAGCCGACTGCGCGCGTCACCTCCCCCTGTGCGGGGAAGGGCCCCGCACAGCGGTGCACGGCAGGCACGACGGCGCCCCGCCCACCGTGATGGTGGACGGGGCGCCGAGACGCACCTGAGGAGGTGACGGGCCGGATCAGGCCTCGTCGGTCTCCTCGAGCAGGTTGCGCGTGCGGTTCACGTCGACCGGGATGCCCGGGCCCATGGTGGTGGACACGGTGATCTTCGAGATGTAGCGGCCCTTGGAAGCGGACGGCTTGAGTCGAAGGATCTCGTCCAGCGCGGCGACGTAGTTCTCCACGAGCTGCTGATCGGAGAAGGAGACCTTGCCGACGATGTAGTGCAGGTTGGCTGCACGGTCGGTGCGGAACTCGATCTTGCCGCCCTTGATGTCGGACACGGCCTTGGCGGTGTCCATCGTGACGGTGCCGGTCTTCGGGTTCGGCATGAGGCCGCGGGGGCCGAGCACGCGGCCCAGCTTGCCGACCTTGCCCATCAGGTTCGGCGTGGCCACAGCCGCGTCGAAGTCGGTCCAGCCGCCTGCGACCTTGGCGATGAGCTCGTCGTCGCCGACCTCGTCGGCGCCGGCCTCGAGCGCGGCCTCGGCCTGGGCGCCGGTGGCGAAGACGATCACGCGGGCCGTCTTGCCGGTGCCGTTGGGCAGGTTGACGGTGCCGCGCACCATCTGATCGGCCTTGCGGGGATCGACGCCGAGACGCATGGCGACCTCGACGGACGCGTCGAACTTGGCGGGAGAGGTCTTCTGCGCGAGACGGAGAGCGTCCAGCGGCGCGTACGCCCGGCCCTCTTCGATCTTGGCAGCGCCGTCCTTGTAACCCTTGCTACGGAAACCCATATCGTCAGCCCTCCACCGTGATGCCCATGGAACGAGCGGTGCCGGCGACGATCTTCGCCGCGGCCTCCATGTCGTTCGCGTTCAGATCAGGCATCTTGGTCTCCGCGATCTCGCGGACCTGAGCCTGGGTGATCTTGCCGACCTTGTCGGTGTGCGGCGTTGCCGAGCCCTTCTGGAGGCCTGCGGCCTTCTTGATGAGCTCAGCGGCCGGCGGGGTCTTGGTGATGAACGTGAACGAGCGATCCTCGTACACGGTGATCTCCACCGGGACGATGTTGCCGCGCTGATCAGCAGTGCGGTCGTTGTACGCCTTGACGAACTCCATCATGTTCACGCCGGCAGCGCCGAGCGCGGGACCCACGGGCGGCGCAGGTGTGGCCTGGCCGGCCTGGATCTGGAGCTTGATGACGCTCGCGATCTTCTTCTTGGGAGCCATTGCTCTTCCTCATTCTGTCGTGGTTCGGGCGGAGCTCATCATGCGCTCCTCCCACAGCGGGACCCCGCTCGCGCGGAACGCGAGGAGGTCCGGTGCGACGTTACCTGCACGCCGCGTCGGCGTCGACCGTGATCACGAGTGATCCTGGTCGTACTCCTGCGGTCGGAGGACCGCAGTGCCGAGCAGTTCTCGGGGTCAGATCTTCGCGACCTGGTCGAAGCCGAGCTCGACCGGGGTCTCGCGACCGAAGATGGAGACCAGTACCTGCAGCTTCTGCGACTCGGTGTGGATCTCGGAGATCGAGGCCGGCATGGTCTCGAACGGCCCGTCCATGACCGTGACGGATTCGCCGACGTGGAAGTCGGGCATCTTCTGCGCGGCCGGGGCCTTGGCCGGGGTGCCGCCGCTGGAGCGCTTCTTCTCCGGCAGGCCGACGGACGGCTCGAGCATCGAGTAGATCTCGTCGAACGTGAGCGGAGTGGGCTCGGTGGCGTTGCCCACGAAGCCGGTCACGCCGGGCGTATCGCGCACGACTCGCCAGGATTCGGTGGTCAGGTCCATACGGACCAGCACGTAGCCGGGGATGCGCACTCGGCGGACGATCTTCTTCTGGCCGTTCTTGACCTCGGTCGCGTCCTCCATGGGGACCTGGACCTCGAAGATGTAGTCCTCCATGTCCTGGGTCTCGGTGCGCGTGGCGAGCTGCGTCTTCACGCGGTTCTCGTGACCGGAGTAGGAGTGGATGACGTACCACTCGCCGAAGGCCGAGCGCAGGTGGCGCTTGAGCTGGACGAGGGGGTCCTCCTCCTCGTCCTCGGCGGCGGTCTCCTCGGAGGCTTCCTCCGCCTCGCCGGCTTCCGCGCTGTCGCCCGCATCAGCGGCGTCGGCCTCCGCGCCCTCGGCGACTGCCTCGCCCTCGACGGTCGCGTCGCTCTCGGCGGCCGGCTCACCCTCGGAGGGCGTCTCGACGGCGGCCTCATCCTCGGTGGGAGCCTCGCCGGCGACGTCCTGGACGTCGGACGTCGTGGGATCCGAGTCCTCGCCCTGGGGCGCGGCGGCCTCGGACTGGGGGGATGCCGAGAACGACAGGGAGTCGTCGACGTCCTGGTAGGAGTCTTCGGGGGATGAGGTCTGCTCGCTCATCAGCGGGAACCTGCCTTCCTGACAGCGGTGGGACTGATCGGGCACGGTGCGGCGTACGACGGCGCGGGCCGGACTCAGAGTCCCGCGCTGGGATCCGAGAAGGCGATCCGGGACAACCAGCTGAATGCTGCGTCGAGGCCGAAGATCATCAGGATCATCGCCACGACGAATGCGAGGACCGTGATCGTGTAGACGACCAGGTCCCTGCGGGTCGGGACGACAACCTTCCGGAGCTCGGCGATGACCTGACGGACGAACAGACCGATAGCCACGAACGGGTTGCGGGACCTGTGGCCCGCCGCGTCGGCGCCGGTGGGCGTCGACGGCGCGTTCTGACTGGAATTCACGTCTGAGCTGTCCGATCTCGTCGAGGTCATCCGCATCCGACCGGGTGAACCCGGTCGGACCGGCAGGGCAGACAGGGCTCGAACCTGCAACCTGCGGTTTTGGAGACCGCTGCGCTACCAATTGCGCCACTGCCCTTCACGAGGGAGAACCCTCGAACGGTCGTGCCATGAGTCCGTTGCCGGAATTCATGATTCTGACCAGCGATCAGCATACAAGCCGCAAGGACCTGGTGCGAATCCGTCGGCCGCAGATCACGTCACATCGCGTTGCCGCGCTGGTGCTGCGACGTGCCTGAGGACCGGGCACGAGAGTACATGCTCCGAGACATCCGCACACCGGTCGGCCTGGCAGCGGAGCGAGACCTCTGCCACGATAGGCGTGTGACCTCCGACGACTCCGCCCCCGCCACCCGTTCCGCTCAGCCTGCCGCGCACGACCGCATCTCGCGGCGCGTCCGTGAGATCGCTCCCTCGGCGACCCTCGCGGTCGATGCGAAGGCCAAGGCGCTCAAGGCCGCCGGTCGGCCCGTGATCGGCTTCGGAGCCGGCGAGCCCGATTTCCCCACGCCCCAGCACGTCGTCGATGCGGCGATCGAGGCGGCGAAGGATCCCGCCAACCACCACTACTCCCCCGGCGCCGGGCTGCCCGAGCTGCGCACCGCGGTCGCGGAGAGCGTCTCCGCGACCACCGGACTGACCATCGAGTCGGCGCAGACGCTGATCACCAACGGCGGCAAGCAGGCCGTCTACCAGACCTTCGCCACGCTCCTGGACCCGGGCGACGAGGTGATCCTGCCCGCTCCGTACTGGACCACCTACCCCGAGGCGATCCGGCTCACCGGTGCGCGCGAGGTGCCCGTCCTGGCCGGTGCCGACCAGGACTACCTGCCCACGATCGAGCAGCTCGAGGCGGCCCGCACCGAGGCCACGCGGGCAGTGGTGCTGTGCTCCCCCTCGAACCCGACCGGGTCGGTGATGAGCGCCGAGCAGATCCGGGAGTTCGGCCGCTGGGCCCACGAGCACGGGCTGTGGGTGATCACCGACGAGATCTACCAGCACCTCACCTACGACGGGGTCCCGTTCGTCTCGATCCTCGCCGAGGTGCCCGAGCTCGCCGAGACCACCGTGCTCCTCGGCGGCGTCGCCAAGACCTTCGCGATGACCGGCTGGCGGGTGGGCTGGATGGTCGGCCCGCAGGACGTCGTCAAGGCGGCCTCGAACCTGCAGTCGCATCTGACCTCGAACGTCAACAACATCGCGCAGCGGGCAGCGGTCGCAGCGCTGACCGGCCCGATGGAGCCCGTCCAGGAGATGCGCGAGGCCTTCGACCGTCGCCGGCGCACCATCGTGGAGAAGCTCTCCGCGGTGCCAGGCTTCTCGGTGCCCACCCCGACCGGTGCCTTCTACGCCTTCCCGGACGTCTCCGGGGCGCTGGGTCGAGAGATCCGGGGCACCCGTGTCACCACCTCGACCGAGCTCGCCACGGTGATCCTCGAGGAGGCCGAGGTGGCGGCGGTTCCCGGTGAAGCCTTCGGGGCGCCCGGTCACCTGCGCTTCTCCTATGCGCTCCACGACGCGGACCTCGCCGAGGGCATCGACCGCGTGGCGGCACTGCTGTCGGAATGAGCCCGACGTGCGAGTGAGCACACGGCCCCGCCCCCTGCACGGGGCGGAGACGCGATGACCGCAGCGGCTGCCTCCTCAGCGACCGCCTCAGCCGGCCGGGATCTCTCCGCGCTGCCCAAGGCGCATCTGCACCTCCATTTCACCGGGTCGATGCGGCCGACGACGCTGTGGGACCTGGCCGACGAGCGCGGCATCCGCCTGCCGCGCTCGTTGGTCGACGACGTCGCACTGCAGGTCGAGCCGACGCGGCGGGGCTGGTTCCGCTTCCAGCGGCAGTACGACGCCGCGCGCACCGTGGTGGATTCAGAGGCCGCGATGCGGCGGATCCTCCACGAGGCGGTGCTCGATGACGCCGCGGAAGGCTCCGGCCGGCTGGAGATCCAGGTCGATCCCACGAGCTACGCGCCCTTCGTGGGCGGTCTGACGCCGGCCACAGAGATCGTGCTGGACCAGGCCGACCGCTCCGAGCAGGAGACCGGGGTGAGCGTCGGGATCGTCATCGCGGCCTCCCGCACCCGCCATCCGTTGGACGCGCGCACCCTGGCCCGTCTCGCCGCGAAGCACGCGGGCCGGGTGATCGGCTTCGGTCTGTCCAACGACGAGCGTCGTGGTGTGACCAGCGAGTACGGGCCCGCCTTCGCGATCGCTCGACGGGCCGGCCTGCTCTCGGTGCCGCACGGCGGCGAACTGCTGGGGCCCGCCCATGTCGAGGCGGTCATGGACCACCTCGCCCCGAACCGTCTGGGCCACGGAGTGCGCTCGGCCGACGACCCCGCACTGCTGGACCGCATCGTGCAGGCGGGCGTCGGCCTCGAGGTGTGTCCTGCCTCCAACGCCTCGCTCGGCGTGGTCGCGGACCCCACCGACGTGCCGCTGCGTCAGCTGGTCGATGCCGGTGCCCAGATCGCTCTGGGCGCCGACGATCCCCTGCTGTTCGGCACGCGGCTCGTCGCGCAGTACGAGATCGCGCGCCAGATGGGCTTCAGCGACGAGGAGCTCGCGGCCCTCGCCGCCTCCTCGATCCGGATCTCCGCGGCCGACGACGCCACCAGGACACGCCTCCTGGACGGGGTGCGCGACTGGCTCGCGGCCCCTCCCCCAGCCGCCTCCTGAGGCTCAGCGGTCCTGTCCGGCGCCTTCCGAGGGCAGGGCCAGGAAGAACTCCGGGGCGGTGAAGCCGTGCTCGGCGAAAGCCGCCGCGATCGCCTCGGCGACGATCTGCGCCTGGTCGGCCTCGACCAGAGCGATCGTCGAGCCGCCGAAGCCGCCCCCGGTCATCCGGGCGCCGTGGGCGCCGGCCGCACGGGCGGCGTCGACCGCCACGTCGAGCTGCTCGACGGTGACCTCGTAGTCCTCGCGCAGCGAGTCGTGGGAGGCGTTCAGCAGGGCGCCGAGGGCGGAGACGTTCTCCCGCACGGTGCCCGCGGCGAGCAGGGCGTCGAAGTCCTTCACGCGCTGGATCTCGGTGAGCACATGGCGGGCACGGCGGCGCACCACCTCGTCCTGGATCCGGCCGAGCAGCTCGTCGAGCTGCTCGACGTCCGCATCGCGCAGGGTGTCGATGCCCAGCACGGAGGCGGCCGCCTCGCTGTCGGCCCGTCGGGCCGTGTACTCGCCGTCCACGTGCGAGTGCTCGGCGCGGGTATCGGTGATCAGCAGGGCGAGGCCCTGGGAGGCCAGGTCCCACGGGACGGCGCGGGTCGAGAAGTCGCGGCAGTCCAGGAACAGGGCGTGGCCCGCGCGGGAGAGCACCGAGGCGGACTGGTCCAGGCCACCCGTCGAGGCACCGGCGAAGTCGGTCTCCGCGGTGATCGCGGCCCGTACGCGCTCGAGCGGCGAGGTGCCCAGCGACAGCAGCGCCTCGATCGCCTCACCGGCGGCGCACTCGAGCGCGGCGGAGCTGGACAGCCCGGCGCCCAGCGGCACCTGCCCGTCGATCATGATGTCCATGCCCTGGGTGGAGACGCCGGAGATGTGCGGCCGCAGCGCCCACAGCACGCCGGCCACGTAGGCCGGCCAGCCCTCGACGGCGCCCGGTCGCAGGTCGCGAGCGTCGAGCTCGAGCACGAGGTCGTCCTGGGCGGAGCGCAGGCGCACCCGGTCGGTGGGCGTGCGGGCCGCGGCCGCGAAGCAGCGATGCGAGATCGCCATCGGCAGGCACAGGCCGTCCTGGTAGTCGACATGCTCACCGATGATGTTCACACGGCCCGGAGCGGACCAGACGCCGTCGGGCGCATAGCCGAAGGCCTCCTCGAACAGCGCCTCCGCCCGTGCAGCGGCCTCGCCGCGATCAGGGGCGGAGGACAGCTCCACCACTGATGGCTGGGCGGCCGTGGCACCGGGGTATCGGGTATCAGCGGCGCCGGCATCTGCGGCAGTGGTCATGGTTGTTCCTCCAGGACGATCAGGAGCCGGAGCGCGGGACGAAAACCCCGCGGCACTCTCCGACGCGGCCGGGAAGAGTCTAGCCGTCACCCTCGCATCGCTGCTGAGCCGTCCCTCAGGGGCGGACGGCGAGGCAGGCCACCGAGGGGGCGGGGATGGGCTCGCCGGCCACGGAGAGCTCCTCGCCCTGCAGCTGGAGCACGTCGATGCGGTCGGCCTCCTGGGCGGCGACGAGCACCAGGTCCCCCAGACGGGTGAAGTGCCGCGGATGGGCGCCCACCTCGATCTCGGCGACGATCTCCGGGCGCATCATCGTCAGCGACAGCACCGAGAGCGTGTCCGGCCCGCGGTTGGCGACCAGCAGCAGCGCGTCCTCGCCGGCGAGCTCGATGTGGGAGGGGAAGTTCTCTCCCGGGCGGGTGCTGGCCGGGATCATCGAGCGCACGCTCCACCGGTGCACGGTGCCGCCGAGAGCCGCCGGGGCGGAGCGCGTGGACTCCAGCGGCTGGCGGGCCGCGGTGGCGACCATGCCGGACAGCTCGCAGGAGATGTGCAGCAGCTCGGATTCGTGATCAGGGGCGATGTGCCGCGGGCCGCTGCCCCGGCTGAGGGGGATCTCGCCGCACAGCCCCATCTGGCCCTCGAGATCCTGCCGGTAGAGGAAGACCCGGTCCAGGCCGAGGTCGGGCACCGCGAGCGTCTCGGTCCCCGGCAGGGTCCTCACCTGGTGGGGGTGCGGATCCTGGCCGTCGGCGCGGTCGTGGTGATCGTCCACGTCGATGACCTCGGTGGGCAGACCGTCGGCGTCCAGGCGCACCGTCTCGACGGTCCCGGAGCCGTAGTCCGCGACCACCAGGGTCGAGGGGCTGCGGCCGATGGCCAGGTGGCAGCCGCCGGAGCCCTCGAGCGGGAGATCGGCGGCCACCTCGGCGCTGCGTCCGTCGGCCGCGACCCGCATGGCGACCACGCGGGTGGGGGACGTCTCGAGCACGGCGTAGAGCAGGGTGCCCTCGGCGCTCCACAGCACGAACGAGGGGTCCGGGAGGTCGACGGTCGCCAGGTGCTCGACGTCCTGCAGGTGCTGCGCGGCTCCCGCCTCGGAGTCGGCATCAGCGGTGGTGATCCGCAGCAGCTCGATACCGCTGCCACGGCCGGTGCCGCTGCGCGAGTAGCCGCCGGTGGCGATCAGGGCGGTGGGGCTCATGGGGTCTCCTCGGGGTCCGCGGCCGTCCCCGTCGCATGGGCGGGAGGATCGAAGTCCTCCAGCTCGTCGAACATCGCGGGTGACAGCGCCGTCATCTCGCCCGTCATCGTAGACGGCTCGACCAGCTGGGGGCCGTTGCGACGCCGGAGACTGCGCGAGCCGAGGCTGAGACGACGCCGGCGCATGGTGGTGAACGGCGAGGAGATGCTCGGGGTGTAGGCGATCTCGCTGCGACGGAAGTACGGCAGCACGCGCGAGGCCAGCAGCTGCCCGAGAACCGCACCGGCCGCGATCCCGATCGCGATCTCGGCCGCGCCGAACAGCTGGGCACCGCCTGCGCTGACGTCCTCCCCGAGGAGCAGCAGACCGCGGTAGATGAGGCTGCCGGGCACCAGCGGGATGATCCCGCCCATGACGAACAGCAGGGTGGGCCGGCGCAGGCGGTCCCCGAGCACCACGGCGAGCAGTCCCGTGACGAGCCCGGCGAGCGTCACCGCGTACACCCGCTCCAGGAGGAGGCCGGTGACGACGTGGGAGATCAGGGCGGAGATCGTGGCCACCAGTGCCATCCAGGGCAGCACCCGCCAGGGCACCTGGGTGCCCACACCGAAGCCGATGCCCATCCCGATGCCGGAGACGACCACCCACGCGATCGTGATCAGGGAGATCGGGATCGACTCGTTCACGGAGATGTCCACGCCCAGCCCGTCGGCCAGGAGCATGCCCCCGCGCACCCCGACCACGAGGCCGATGGTGAGCATGAGGGTCTCCAGGATGCGCCCGGCGGCCGTGACGTACCAGCCGGTCACGGCATCCTGCACGGCCGCGATCGAGGAGAGTCCGCACAGCTGCACGATGATGCAGGAGACGACCACGATCGAGGAGTTCACGTTCGGGTTGATGAGGCTCACCAGCATCGCCGCGGCCACGGCGAGGAAGCCGCCGATGGCCTGCCCGTAGAAGGGCGGGATCTGTTTGCGGCCCAGCAGCTCCCCGGAGGCGATGAGGAACCCGGCGGCGACGGTCGCCGCCAGCACCACGAGCGTGCCGGCGCCGAAGCTGAGCGCCGCGGCGCCGCCCATCACGGCGAAGCCGAGGACCACCAGCGGCAGCTTGTAGGCCGGGGGCGTGCGCGGGATGGACTCGGCCATCCGCCGGGCCTCCTCCAGCGGGAGATCACCGGCGATGTAGCCGTGGGTGATGTCCTCGAAGGCGGACAGGCGCGCGAAGTCCTGCACCCGGGCCGCTGCGGAGCGCACCCTGGTGAAGGGGGTCGAGGTCTCGTCCGCGAGATAGGAGATGACCACCTCGTCGAAGGTGACCTGCACCGAGACGTTGCGCAGGCCCGACGAGCTGGTGATCCGGAGGACGGTCGCCGTCACCTCGGACGCCGCGGCCCCGTTGGTGAGCAGGCCTTCTCCGATCCTCATGGCGAGGTCGAACACGGCATGGAGCCGGACAGAATCGGTGGGCACGCACCGATCGTCCCACAAGGAGGTTCACCGCATACAGGCTCCGCCCGCGGTGTTCTGCTCACATTCCCGGGACGCCCCGGCGTCTCAGAGGTTCGGGGAGACCGACAGCACCGCGAGGCCGATCGCGAGCAGCGCCAGGACGCTCGCGTCCAGGCCTCGGGAGCGCACGGCGAGCGCCCCGACCACGCGGACGGGCAGCACGATTCGTGCCAGGGCGAGCACGCCCAGCAGCACGGCGAGCGCCGTTCCGGCCACGGGCGCTCCCACCACCGCTCCGACCACGACGATCACGATCACGGCGGGGACCGTCAGGACCAGCACGGCCTGCCGCCTGCAGGCGGCGCCGAGGGTGAAGGGGGATCGGTCATCACGCACGGCCCCATGCTACGGGCCGCCCGGGGCTACGCTGGCCGTGGTCGGCAACGACGTCGGCCGCAGACGACCTGGAGGACTCCCCCGATATGACCAGCCCCGGTTCGACGACCGCCTCCGCGCACCGCATCGAGCACGATCTGCTCGGCGACCGCGAGGTCCCCGCCGATGCCTATTACGGCGTCCAGACCCTGCGCGCGCAGGAGAACTTCCACATCACCGATGTGCCCCTGCACCACTTCCCCCGGTTGATCGAGGCGCTCGCGCAGGTGAAGCGGGCCACGGCGCGTGCGAATCACCGCCTCGGAGCACTGGACGACGAGCA
The DNA here is from genome assembly GCF_003335205.1 of Brachybacterium sp. JB7. Lineage (NCBI taxonomy): Bacteria > Bacillati > Actinomycetota > Actinomycetes > Micrococcales > Dermabacteraceae > Brachybacterium > Brachybacterium sp. JB7. The sequence continues at coordinate 83,821 of NZ_QPGN01000010.1, forward strand.
CGCGGCCGCGATCGAGCAGGCGTGCGCCGAGATCGTGGACGGGTCCCTGCACGAGGACTTCGTGGTGGACATGATCCAGGGCGGCGCCGGGACCAGCACGAACATGAATGCCAACGAGGTGATCGCCAACCGCGGGCTGGAGATCCTGGGGCATGCCAAGGGCGACTACGACTTCCTGCACCCCAACAACCATGTGAACCTCTCGCAGTCCACGAACGACGTGTATCCCACCTCCGTGCGGCTCGCGATCCTGCTCACCTTCCCGGCGCTGACCGAGGCGATGGACCATCTCATCACCACGCTGCGCGCCAAGGGCGAGGAGTTCGCGGACGTGCTGAAGATGGGCCGCACGCAGATGCAGGACGCGGTGCCGATGACGGTGGCCCAGGAGTTCAACGCCTGGGCCACCACGATCGAGGAGGACGTCGAGCGCCTCACCCGCTCCGCGACGCTGTTCCAGGAGATCAATCTCGGCGCCACCGCGATCGGCACCGGGATCACCACCGATCCGCGGTACTCCCAGATGGCGGCGCAGGAGCTCGCCGAGCTCACCGGCGTGCCCTTCGTGGTGGCCGACGACCTGGTCGAGGCCACGAGCGACACCGGGGCGTTCGTCACCTACTCCGGGGTGCTCAAGCGCATCGCGGTGAAGATCTCCAAGATCTGCAACGACCTGCGGCTGCTCTCCTCCGGGCCGCGGGCGGGCTTCCACGAGATCAACCTGCCCTCCGTGCAGCCGGGCAGCTCGATCATGCCGGGCAAGGTGAACCCGGTGATCCCCGAGGTCGTCAACCAGGTCGCCTTCGAGGTGATCGGCAACGACCTCACCGTGACCTTCGCCGCGGAGGGCGGGCAGCTGCAGCTGAACGCCTTCGAGCCCGTGATCTGCTTCAACATCCTGGAGTCGACCCGGATCATGACTCGGGCGATGAACACCCTGGCCGACCGCTGCGTCTCCGGGATCACCCTGAACACGGACGTGCTCGAGGACTACCTGCGGCATTCGATCGGCGTGGTCACCGCGCTGGTGCCGGTGATCGGCTACTCGGCCGCCACCGATGTCGCCTCCACCGCGCTGGAGACCGGCCGGCCGGTCGCGGAACTGGTGCTCGAGCGGGGTCTGCTCGACGAGCGGCGCCTGGAGAGCCTGCTCTCCCCCGACTCGATGACGAGCCCGCACCGCACGACGAACACCGGCACCATGCCGGTGATACCGGACGCCGGACTGGATTCCGGGGAGATCACGCGGCTGCCGCTGGATCCGACCACCGAGGGCTGACGCCGCCCCTGATCGACGACGCCCCGCCACCGTGGCGAGGAACGGGGCAGGGCGTCGTCGAGGCGGCAGGGCGCTGAGCGTCGCGCGGGGAGCCCGGGATCACTCGTCGGCCTCCTCCATCTTGCCGCGCATGACGAGCTTCGGGTCCGGCACGCCGACCACCTCATGGTCCTTGCCCTCGTACTCGAACTGGGACAGGAAGTACCGCATCGCGTTCAGGCGCGCACGCTTCTTGTCGTTGGAGCGGATAATCGTCCACGGCGCGTACTTCTTGTCCGTGCGGCGGAACATCTCCTCCTTGGCCTCGGTGTACGCCTCCCAGCGGTCCAGCGACTCGAGGTCCATCGGCGAGAGCTTCCAGCGGCGCACCGGGTCCAGCTGACGGATCGCGAAACGGGTACGCTGCTCCTTCTGGGACACGGAGAACCAGAACTTGGTGACGAAGATGCCGGAGTCCACGAGCATGCGCTCGAAGTACGGCACCTGATTCATGAAGGTCTCGTACTCCTCCGGCGAGGCGAAGCCCATGACCCGCTCCACGCCGGCACGGTTGTACCAGGAGCGATCGAACAGCACCATCTCGCCCTCGGTGGGCAGATGCTGGATGTAGCGCTGGAAATACCACTGGCCGCGTTCGCGGTCGCTGGGCTTGTTCAGCGCCACCACCCGGGCGGTGCGGGGGTTCAGGTGCTCCGTGAAGCGCTTGATCGTGCCGCCCTTGCCGGCGGCGTCGCGCCCCTCGAAGATGATGATCGACTTCTGATCGTTGTCCTCGAGCCAGTACTGGTACTTCAGCAGCTCGACCTGGAGCTTGTACTTCTCACGCTCGTACTCGTCGCGATCCATGCGCGTCTCGTAGGGGTACCCCTCCTGCCAGGTGTAGACGGGGTTGCCCTGCGGATCGATGAGATCCGGGTCCGGCGTGTGCCCGTCCTTGACCGAATACCCCTCTTCGCGCAGATGCTCGATGTATTCGCGCAGGCTCTGGTTATCGGGGATCTTCACGTCCACTCCTTCGGGATCACGCAGATGTATGGCCCCAACTCTAGGGGGCGCGGGTGTCGCGACGGTGAACGGATCATCGTACGACGGGCTCGGATCCGTGCAGCGGACGCCGGGAGGGCGGTCGCCCCGAGCCCGGAAGCGGGATCTCGGGGCGACCGGTCGGTTGGACGGGCCCGGCGTGCGGTGTCGGGCCCGGGATGCGCTCAGTGCGCGAAGTGGCGGGTGCCGGTGAGGTAGAGCGTCGCGCCGGCGGCGCGGCAGGCCTCGATGACCTCTTCGTCGCGGATGGATCCGCCCGGCTGCACGATCGCGCGCACGCCGGCGTCCAGCAGGATCTGGGCGCCGTCCGCGAACGGGAAGAAGGCATCCGATGCGGCGACCGCACCCCGGGCGCGCTCCGGTGCGGCCTCTCCCTCGGCGTGCTCGCCCAGGGAGTTCGCGCGGGAGACCGCGAGGCGGCAGGAGTCCAGGCGGTTGACCTGCCCCATGCCGAGCCCCACGGCGGCACCGCCCGAGGCCAGCAGGATCGCGTTGGACTTCACCGCGCGCACCGAGCGCCAGGCGAAGGCGAGATCGGCCAGGGTGGCCTCGTCGGCCGCCTCTCCGGCGGCGAGCGTCCATGCCGACGGGTCATCGCCGTCGGCGTCGATCACGTCGGCGTCCTGGATCAGCAGGCCGCCCCAGATCTCGCGCATCTCGATCTCGCGGGAGTACTCGCCCTGCAGCCGCAGGATCCGCAGGTTCTTCTTGGTGCGCAGCAGCTCGAGCGCCGCGTCCTCATAGGCGGGGGCCAGGATGACCTCGGTGAAGATCGGCTTGACCTGCTGGGCCATGGCGAGAGTCACCGTCCGGTTGGTGGCGATGACGCCGCCGTAGGCGGACAGCGGATCGGTGCCGTGGGCGCGCAGATGGGCGACGGCGATGTCCTCGCTCTCCTCGGCCACGGCGAGGCCGCACGGGTTGTTGTGCTTGACCACGGCGACGCAGGGCCGCTCGTGGTCGTAGGCGGCGCGCACGGCGGCGTCGGCGTCGACGTAGTTGTTGTAGCTCATGGCCTTGCCGCCGAGCTGCTCCGCACCGGCGATCCCGGGGACGTCGGGATCGGTGACGGCCAGGCGCGCGCGCTGGTGGGGGTTCTCGCCGTAGCGCAGGGTGGCGGTGAAGCCGAGCTCCGCGGCGTCCTCCTCGCTGAGGTCGAGGATGTTGAGGGACTCCGCCTCCTGCTCGTCCTCCTGCTCCTCGGCCTCGGCGTCGTCGTCCGCGAGCTGGAAGAGCATCCAGTCGCTGATCGCCTCGTCGTACTCGGCGGTGCGGGTGAAGGCGATGGTGGCGAGCTCCTGGCGCTCGGACAGCGAGAACCCGCCGACGGCGACCGCTTCGGCGGCGGTCGAGTAGTTCTCGGGATCCACGACCACGGCGAGGGAGGCGAAGTTCTTCGCCGCGCCGCGCACCATGGACGGGCCGCCGATGTCGATCTTCTCGATGATCTCGTCGAAGCTGCCGCCCGCGGCGACGGTCTCGCTGAACGGGTAGAGGTTCACCACGACGAGGTCGAACGGCTCGATACCGTGCTCGGCGAGCTGCGCACGGTGGGAGTCCAGGCGCTGGTCGGCGAGGAGCCCCCCGTGCACGCGCGGGTGCAGGGTCTTCACCCGGCCATCGAGCATCTCGGGGAAACCGGTCACGGTCTCGACGTCGGTCACGTCGATCCCGGCCTCCCGGATGGTCGCACCGGTGGAACCGGTGGAGACGATCTCGACATCATGCTCGGCCAGGGTGCGGGCGAGGTCGACGATGCCGGTCTTGTCGAAGACGGAGATGAGGGCGCGGCGGATCGGGCGGCGCTGAGTGGTGGTCACGAGGCGTGCTCCTGTTCGGATCGGGTCCTTGCGTCGAGCACCCAGGCGGTCGATGCTCGTATCGGTCACTCCCCGGTGGTCGCCCACCTTCGCCAGTCGTGTGGGGCCATCCTAGCCAGTCGCCCTCGCGCTCCGCACGACTTGTTCAGCGGCCGGTCGACTCCGCGGCGAGGCGACGCACCACGTCCACCAGCAACGGCTGCTCGGCGGTCTTGATGCGCTCGTGGAGGGTGTCCTCCGTGTCGTCCTCGAGGATCTCCACGGCGACCTGCGCCAGGATCCGCCCCGTGTCCACGCCGGCGTCGACCTCGATCACGCTGGCCCCGGTGATCTTCACGCCGTGGGCGAGGGCGTCGCGCACGCCGTGGGCGCCGGGGAACGAGGGCAGCAGCGCGGGATGGGTGTTGACGATGCGGCCCCCGAAGGCGTCCAGCAGCGGCGGGCCCACGAGCTTCATGAAGCCGGCCAGCACCACCAGCTGCGGCTCGGTCCGGGCGACGGCCGCGGCCAGGGCCTCGTCCCAGGCGGCGCGGTCGGCATGGTCGCGCAGACGCACCACCTCGGTGGGGATCCCCGCGGTGCGGGCATGCTCGAGCCCGGTCGCGTCCCGGTCCGCGATCACTCCCACCACGGTGTAGGGGCAGTCGGGCTCGGCGGTCGCCCGCAGTAGGGCGGAGAGGTTCGAACCGGTGCCGGAGATGAGAACGGTGATGGGGGTGCGGGTCACCGGGCCAGGATAGTCCCCGCGGCCACGGCGATGTGGGCGGGCTCGGGCCGGGCGCACGCACAGCCGCCGGAACGGGCACAATAGGACGAATGAGCAGCGAACACGACGGCGAGCGGCAGGAACGCCCCCAGGACCCGGCCACCACGCGACGCCCCCGCACGCTGACCGCGCTGCTGCTGACGATGCTCGCGTCCTGGCTGCTGCTGCTCGCGCCGCTCCCCTATTCGCTGGCCGCCGGTGTGACCGCGCTGGCCGCGATGGTGCTGCTGGTGCTGGCCGCGGTGCAGACCTTCCGTCAAGGTCGTCACCTCATGGCCGTGCTCTCGCTCGTCGTGGGCGTCCCGGCCACGCTGATGATCGTCACCGGGTCGCTGCTCTCGCTGCTGTTCTATGGTCCGATGCTCGACATCCAGGAGTGCCACGCCTCCGCGCTCACCGAGCACGCGCGGTCCTCCTGCACGGCCGACGCGCAGGATTCGATGGCCACGTGGGTCAGCGAGCTGCTGGGCGGCTGAGCGGCTGAGCGGCTGATCACCCTCGGCACCGCGCACCGGTCAGGCGTGCCGATCAGGGCCGCTGGTCGGTCAATCGGGCGTGCTGATCTGGCACGCTGGTCAGGGCTGCTGATCAGTTCTCCTGGTCTCTCGACCCGTCCTGCTCGTCCTCGGCGCTGGCGTCGGTGTCGGGACCGGCGCCGCCCTCGTCGTCGGCGTCACCCTCCTCATCGGAGTCGGCGCCGCTCTCGGCGCCGTCTGGCCTTCCCAGACGCTCGGTGCGCTCGGCGCTCTCGACCCTGTCCCGCAGTGCGGCGATCTGCGCCTGCACCCACGGCACCAGCGGCGAGACGCGCACGAGGAGCACGCCACCGGTGCTGACCACGACCACGCCGAGCAGCGGCAGGATGAGCGTGGCCATCTGTGGCCCGAGATGCACCAGCCGGCCTTCGCCGATGCCGCCGGTGGACAGCCCCGCGAGCAGCAGCACGCCGACCATCACGGTCAGCGGATAGGCGACCCACGCGGAGATCCGGTCGCGCCGCCCGAGGTCGCCGGTGTCCCGCACCAGGCGGAGCGCACCGAGCACGACGGGCACCGCGGGCAGCACGATCAGCAGCCACACCCACCATCCGAAATCTCCCGGGCCCGGCAGTGCCCCGAGCAGGGGCAGGGCCGGCAGCACGCCGGTCTCGGAGCCGTTCAGCGAGAGCGAGGTGGCGGTTCCCACGCCGATCGTGCCGCCGAGGGCGACCACGAGCGCCCACACCGCAAGCAGCGGCAGCAGCGCCAGCTGGACGAGCGTGAGCACGATGCCGCCCACCGCTCCGGGGTCGAGGGTCTGGAACAGGGAGGACTGCGCGGGGAGGGAGACCAGCATCATCACCAGCACCAGCAGCATCCCGGCACTGAGCATCCCGATCAGGGCGATGAGCGCGGCGCGGGCGACGTCGCCGTACGGGGCGGGGAGCAGGCCGAGCACCCGCACGCCGGGCACGGTGGACGTCGGCTCGCGGCGCAGCGACCACAGCAGGCCCAGCAGGCCGCCCACCACGGCGACCATCGCGCCGGAGACGATCGCGGAGGTCACGACGGGACTGCTCTCGCTGCTGCGCCCGATCGCGGCGATCACCGTGAAGCCGATCGCGTACACCCCGACGTAGGCGCCGAGTGCACCGCCGGCGTCACGGAGGGCGCGCACGCGCAGCACGCCGTCGTCGCGCACCAGCTCCAGCGCGCCTCCCACGCGGCGCATGCCGAGGGTGGAGACGAGGATCAACAGCGCGAGCAGACCGAAGGGAGTGAGCGTCACCGCGCCGTCGACCACACCGGTGCTGAGCACGATCCCGCCGCCGTGGCCGAGCACCAGGACGTTCAGCGCGATGATGATCGCGTCGAGCGCGGTCGCGGTGGATCGGGTGCCGGCGACCTGCGCGGCGAGCGCGGGGACGACGACGAGGGCGATGGCGGTGCCCAGGGACACGGCGGCGGCGATCGTCCCACGGACCAGGGGCGTCGCAATGCTGTCGCCGGTGCTGTTCACGAACTGCTCCTTGAGCGGGTCACGACGGGGGAAGCGGCCCCGGATACGGGCCGAGCGACCTCGCGGGCGCGGTCGCCGGTCCATGGTCGCACCTCCGTGCCCCGCACCCGCGCACCTCGGGACGGGACGCGAGTCACGGCGCAGAGCCGGGCAGGTGACGCATAATGACTCCGATGCCCGCCTCCCTGTCTTCCCCTGAGCCCTCCGCTGCCGAGGTGACGCTGGTGGTGCGCACCGTGCGCATCGAGGAACCCGTCGACCTGCTCGGCCATATCCCTGCCGACGTGAGCGGAGCATGGTTGCGCCATGGCCAGGGCGTGGTCGCCCGCGGCACCGCCTGGAGCGTGCAGACGGCCGGCGCGCACCGCTTCGCCGCAGCGGGTGCCGCTTTCCAGGGCATCGCGGCCCGCGCCCGGGTCGATGACGAGGTGCGCACGCGCATGTCCGGGCTGATCGCCCTGGGCAGCTTCTCCTACGCCGACGGATCCGAGCGGCCCTCGCGCCTGGTGGTCCCCCGCGCCCTGCTGGGGGTGCACGACGGCGAGGCCTTCCTGACGGTGGTCGGGGTCGACGAGGAGCCGGTGATGCCGAGGTCCTGGCGTGATCTGTTCGGCTCGACGCCTGCCGCGTCGGATCTTCCGGCGGAGCTGGAGGTCGAGGCGGATCACACGCCGGACGAATACCAGTCGCTCGTGCAGCAGGCCGTGGCGGAGATCCGCGAGGGCCGTGCCGAGAAGGTGGTCCTGTCCGAGCGCACCACGGTGACCGCCCCGCAGCGCCTCGAGCCGGCGCTGCTGCTCGCGGGCCTGGCCCATGACTATCCGAGCACCTGGGTGTACCACCTCGATGACGTGATCGGCGCGAGCCCGGAGATGCTCGCCCAGACCCAGGAGGGTCGGATCTTCTCCCGGGTCCTGGCCGGGACCCGCCCGGTCGCCGACGACAGCGAGCTCGATGAGGTGGACCGCCGTGCCTTCCGCACCGATGCCAAGGAGCTCTCCGAGCACGCCTTCGCGGTCGACTCGGTGGTGGACCGTCTCGAGGGGCTCGCCGAGGACCTGGACGTCTCCCCCGCCCCGTTCGTGCTGCGCCTGCCGGGGCTGGAGCATCTGGCCTCCGATGTCTCCGCCCGCCTGCGCGAGGGCGTCACCAGTCTCGACGTCGCCGCGCGGCTGCACCCGTCGGCCGCTGTCTCCGGCACGCCGCGGGATCGGGCCGACGAGATCATCGCGCGCCTGGAGCCCCGCGACCGCGGCGGCTATGCCTCTCCGGTGGGCTGGCTGGACGCGGCGGGCGACGGCCAGTGGGCGATCGCCCTGCGGATGGCTCATCTGCACGGCGACAGCACGGTGACGCTGCAGGCGGGCGGCGGTCTGGTCGCGGCGTCGGATCCCGTCTCCGAGCATGCCGAGACGCTCGCCAAATGCCGGCCGATGCTGCGGGCGCTGCGTCGCTCCACCCCGCGCACCGGCGAGGTCGACACCTCGCGCATCTCGCGCACTCTCGGCGCCTGACGCGCGATCCGCGTCGGCGCTCGGCTCAGGAGGGCTGGCCCGCCAGGGTGACGTCGAGGGTCTGCTCGTCCTGGTCCCGCACCACCGTGAGCGTGTGCGAGGAATCGACGGGAAGCCCTCGCACCACGCCGGTCAGGGCGGCGGCGCCGCCCACCGGGGTGTCGTCGACCTTCGTGATCAGGTCACCCTCGCGCAGCCCGGCCTCGGCAGCGGGGCTGCCGCCCTCCACACCGCGCACCTGCGCTCCGCGATAGGAGACGTCGCCGACGGTCTCGGTGCCGTCGCTGCTGGTGACGCCGAGGAAGGAATGATCCGCGGAGCCGCTGTCCTTGAGCTGCTCGGCGATCATGGTGGCGGTGTTCGACGGGATCGCGAACCCGAGCCCGATGCTGCCGGCCTGTCCCGTGCTGCTGGCGATCCCCGCGATCGAGGAGTTGATACCGATCACCTGCCCGGCGGCGTCGATGAGCGGCCCGCCGGAGTTGCCGGGGTTGATCGCGGCGTCGGTCTGCAGCGCCGAGGTGTAGGTGGCGTCCGAGCCGCTGGGATCCTCGCCGCCGGCGGTCACCGGGCGATCCACGGCGGAGATGATCCCCGTGGTCACCGTGTTCTCGAGGCCCAGCGGTGTCCCCAGCGCCATCACCGGCTGGCCGACCTCGACGGTCGCGGAGTCCGCGAAGGTCGCCGGCTGGAGATCATCGGGCGGCGAGTCCAGGCGGATCACGGCGAGGTCGGTGGTCGTGTCGGTGCCGACGACGGTCGCGGTGTATCCGAGGCCGTCGTTCATGGTGACCTGGATCGAGCGCGCGCCGTCGACCACGTGATTGTTGGTGAGGATCGAACCGTTGTCGTCCAGGACCACGCCCGTGCCCTCCCCGGCGCCGGAATCAGTCGCGACCTGGATGGCGACCGCGCTGGGCGAGACCTGTTCGGCGACCGTCCCCCAGTCCGGGGTGTCGGTCGTGGAGACCGACGCGGGACGAGCGGTGCTCGGCTCCTCGGTGCTCGAGCCGGCCTGCGAGGTCGCAGCGGTCTCCGGGCCCAGCAGCTGGTCGTAGGCGACCACTCCGGAAAGGGTCAGGCCGCTGGAGACCAGCATGCCCAGGGCGACCAGACCGGTCACGCCCGCCCAGCCGGGCCCGCGTCGACGCGCAGGGGCAGCAGCCGCCGCACCGACGGCAGGAGCCCCGTGGGAGCCCCCACCGGCGGCAGGAGCCGCGTGGGTGGCAGCGCCGAAGGCCGACGCCCCATGAGTCGAGGGGCCGAAGGCCGGCATCCCGTGAGCGGAGGGGTCAGCGCCATCGGCGGTCCCGGGGGCCGGTGCGACGCCGTGCGCGGAACCGGGCGCGGGAAAGAGCTGCTCGGTCCGGGCGTCGGGGCCCGGATAGGGCGCGGGCTGCCGGCTGCCCTCGCCGTCTCCGGAGGCGGGCTGCCACGGTGCGCCATAGCCGCTGGTCGGCTGCTGCCCTCCGTCGTCGAACGCCTGCTGGTCACGGGGAGGAGTGCCGGTGCTCGGGTGGTCGGCGGGGGGCATGGCGCCCTCCGGGCGCTCGGTCGGTTCGTACGGATCGTTCATGTCCGCCATGGGAACACCTCCAGCTACAGGGTCGACGAGAGAGTGCTGTGCTCTTCCTGCACCACAACAAACACCCGCAGCCCGGGTCCCGGCTGTGACAGAGCTGTGCCGAGGCTGTCCGTCGTCAGCTCGCGGGCCTCGGCGCCCAGTGCAGCGGCGGCCGCCGCGAGGTCCGTGCCGTGCGGGGTGGTGAAGAAGCGGCGCAGCAGCTCCGGGGGCGCTGCGGAGTGCTCGAGCCCGGAGAAGATCCGGCCGCCGCCGTCGTCGACGATCACCACGTCGAGGTCGGGCCGCGTCTCCTCGGGGCCGATGATCAGGCCGGTGAGGTCGTGCAGCGCAGTGAGGTCCCCGACCAGCAGTCGCACCCGCCCGGGGTCCGCAGCGCCGCGGCGCGGGTCCTGCTGTGCCAGGGCGATGCCGCCGGCGAGCGCGGTGGTGCCATCGATACCGGCCAGACCGCGGTTGGCGATCACCCGGGCGGAGGTGGGGCCGGCATGCTGCTCGAGATCGCGCACCAGGCTGGAGGAGCCCAGGACCAGCGTGTCCCGTGCCCCGGAGGCGTCCCAGACGGCGAGCGCCGCCGTCTGCTGCCAGCTGCGTGGGAGCCCGGAGGAGATCTGCGCCGCGGCACGGCTCCAGGCCGCGAGATGCGCCCGGCGCGCGGCGAGCTCGGCTGTGTCGGTCACGGCGGTCAGGTCGCGCTCGGTCGCGCCGGTCCCGGCTGACGCACCTGCCGCATCGGTCGCGTCAGTCGCATCAGTCGCATCAGTCGCATCAGTCGTGTCTGTCTCGTCTGTCGCGTCTGCCGCAAGGGCCGGGTCCTCGCCGATCGCGGCAGGTACCACGAGGCGGGCGCGACGGGCGGCGTCGGCCCAATCCAGGTGCGGGTCCACGACGATCACGTCGACGTCGTCGGCGCCGAGCAGCGCGCCGATCACGGACCGCGAGAGGGTCGGACGGCCCATCACGATCGCACGGTCCGGGCGCAGCGGATGCCCGCGGTCGGCCATCACCTGGGCGAGCAGGGCGGGATAGCCGGGTACCAGAGAGGTGCCGGCATGCGCTCCCGAGCTGGGCTCTGCCAGCAGCGGCAGCACATGCTGCTCGGCGAGCTCGCGAGCGGCCGGCCCGGCGCCGTCGCCGGCGACCACGACCGTGCGCGAGGAGATCGGCACCGGCTGCGGCTGCGGCGGGACGGGGCGGGCGCGCCGGGTGAGCACGATCGCGTCCCGGCTCTCGCCCGTCGCGTGCTCGTCCTCGTCCGCGGCCGGCGCACCCGCTGCGGCGGATGCACCCGCTGCGTCGGCCGCAGGGGGCTCGACGTGCGGCACGAGCGGATCGCGGAAGGAGAGGTTCAGGTGCACGGGGCCGGGGTGCTCGGAGGTCGCGGCGGCCAGCGCGCGGGCGACGGTGGAGACGGCGGTGCGCAGTTCGACGTCGGTGGCACGGCGGGCGGTGGGCGCGGGCAGATCGGCCTCGAACCGCACCAGCGAGCGGTACATGCCCGCCTGGCGGGTGGTCTGGTTCGCGCCGACCTCACGCAGCTCGGCTGGCCGGTCCGCGGTGACCACCAGCAGCGGGATCCGCGAGTGGTGGGCCTCCATCACGGCGGCGTGGAGATGGGCGGTGGCGGTGCCGGAGGTCGTCACGACCACCGCGGGGTGCGCCGGATCATGCCGCGACAGGCCCAGCGCCGTGAAGGCCGCGGCCCGTTCGTCGATCCGCACGTGCGCGCGGATCCTGGCCTCGAGATCAGGGCGAGCGAGCCCGTAGACGAGCGGGGCGCTGCGGGAGCCGGGGGCCAGCACCGCGTCCCGGACACCGAGCTCGGCCAGGGCGTGCCAGATCGCGCAGGCCTGATCCACCGCGCCGGACCCGGTGGGTGTGGGAGGCGTGATCCCGGACGGGGCGGCGATGTCGGCGGTCTCGTGCATGCTGCCAGGGTAGTTCTCTCCGTGCCCCTCAGAGGGCGTCGGCGCACTCCTGGAGGCGCTGCTGCCACTGGTCAGCGAGGTCGGACGGCGCGACGTGCCGGTCCAGCGGCGCCTCGGCGGGGGCCTGGCGCCCCACCGGCAGCACACCGTCGCGCGGGTGCAGGGGGTCATCGACGAGATCGCCGGTGAGCAGGGAGGCGGTCGCCAGACCGCACGCGTAGGGCAGCTCCGGCAGTGCGGCCGCGAACGCCAGCCCCGCGCTGAGGCCGACGCTGGACTCCAGCGCCGAGGAGACGACCACCGGGAGCCCCGCCTGCTCCGCGAGATCGAGGCAGCGCTGCACGCCGCCGAGCGGCTGCACCTTCATCACCAGCACGTCGGCCGCCTCGGCGCGTGCGACCCGCAGCGGGTCCCCGGCGCGGCGCACGGACTCGTCGGCCGCGATCGGGATGTCCAGGGCGCGGCGCACGGCGGCGAGGTCCTCGATGCTCGCGCACGGCTGCTCGGCGTACTCCAGACCGCCGGCGGCGCGGTCCAGGACGGGCAGCGCGTCGAGGGCCTGCTCGAGGGTCCAGGCGGCGTTGGCGTCGATCCGCAGGCGGGCGGACGGGCCCATCGCATCACGCACCGCCTCGATCCGCTCGGCGTCCTCCGCGAGGGTCGAGCCGGGGTCGGCGACCTTGATCTTCGCGGTGCCCGCGCCGCCGACCGTCGCGATGCGGTGCGCGAGCACGGCCGGGACCACCGGGATCGTGGAGTTGATCGGGATCTCCTGGCGCAGCGGCTCCGGGCGCTGCGCGGTCGCGTCGGCGAGCGCGGCACGCAGCCAGGCCGAGGACTCCTCGGCGTCGTAGTCCCAGAACGGCGAGAACTCCGCCCAGCCGGCCGGGCCGTGCAGCAGCAGGCCCGAGCGCTCGGTGATGCCGCGGAAGCGCGTGGTCATGGGGATCGTCCAGGCGTGCACGCGATCGATGCCGCGCTCGCGCAGTGCGGAGGGGATGAGCATCCCACGAGGCTAGCGGGCGCAGGGCCGTGGCCGGGAACCCGCCGCCCTGACTCTCCGCCGGACGTGGCCTCCCCCACCGAACTCGGGCCCTGCACGCCCAGGACCCGCCTAGGATCGGTCCTGATGAGCACCAGCACCCACGCCCTGCGACGCGTCCGTGAGAGCGATGCCACCGCGATCCTCGCCGCGTTCTCCTCCGCGGCGGACATGGCCCGTCAGGGGAACGTCTCCACGCTCGACCAGGCCCACGAGATGGCTGCCTGGCTCGCCGCGCCGTCCCGCCACGGCATGGCGATCGTCGAGACCTCGACCGACGGGCTGGTCGGCGTGGTGGGCGTGAGCGTCGAGCCCGAGGACCGTCTGGGCTGGTTCTTCTACTGGCTCGCCGCCGACGCGCGCGGCCGGGGAGTGTGCGGTCGCGCCGCGGCGACCGTCGCGAACCGGGCGCTGCGCCCGCAGGCCGAGGGCGGCTGGGACCTGGAGCGGCTCGAGCTCGGCCATCGGGCGAACAATCCCGCCTCCGGCGCGGTGGCCCGGGCGGCCGGGTTCGTGCACGAGGGGACGGAGAGGGCGAAGTTCCTCATCGACGGTGAGCGTCACGACGTGCTCACCCACGGCCGTCTGAGGACCGATCCGGTCCCGACCACGGCGGAGCTCCCGTGGCACGAGGAGCCCGCCCGCGGCTGACGGCGTCGGCGATACCCTGAGGCCATGACCTCCGCGCCTGCCCCTCTGCCCCGTCAGGTCTCCGAGACCTTCGACCCCTCCCGCTGGCGGGACGTCCCCGCGCAGGAGCACGGCGGGCCGGCCTTCACCGACATCACCTATCACCGCGCCGTGGACCGCCCGGCCGGGGAGGCCGCGGCCGCAGGGACGGCAGGAGGCGCGCCCCGGGATCTGCCGTGCGTGCGCATCGCCTTCGACCGTCCCGAGGTGCGCAACGCCTTCCGTCCGCACACCGTGGACGAGCTGTACCGCGCCCTGGACCACGCCCGCCTGGACACCGGCGTGGGCGTCATCCTCCTCACCGGCAACGGCCCCTCCCCCAAGGACGGCGGCCGCTCCTACTGCTCCGGCGGCGACCAGCGCATCCGCGGTCGCGCCGGCTACGAGTACTCCGAGGCCGAGGAGCTGGGTCAGACCGACCAGGTGCGCGCCGGTTCCAGCGGCCGGCTGCACATCCTGGAGGTGCAGCGCCTGATGCGCACCATGGGCAAGGTCGTGATCTCCGTGGTCAACGGCTGGGCGGCCGGCGGCGGCCACTCCCTGCACGTCGTCTCGGACCTCTCCATCGCCTCCCGCGAGCACGCCCGGTTCAAGCAGACCGATGCGAATGTCGGCTCCTTCGACGGCGGCTACGGCTCCGCCTATCTCGCCAAGCAGGTGGGGCAGAAGCGCGCCCGGGAGATCTTCTTCCTCGCCGAGGAGTACTCCGCGCAGGACGCCTACGACTGGGGCGCGGTCAATCGCGTCGTGGACCACGACCAGCTCGAGGCGGTGGCGCTCGAGATGGCCGCGACCATCGCCACGAAGTCCCCGCAGGCGATCCGGATGCTGAAGTTCGCCTTCAATCTGGCCGATGACGGCCTGATGGGCCAGCAGGTGTTCGCCGGCGAGGCGACCCGCCTGGCCTACATGACGGACGAGGCCGTGGAGGGGCGCGACGCCTTCCTGGACAAGCGCGAGCCCGACTGGTCGCAGTTCCCCCACCCGCAGGGCTGACGGCGATGACCCTTCCCCCCGGTCCCTCCGGCCCCTCCGGCCCCTCCGGAGCGGGCGCTTCCGCCGCGCGCACCGCGCCCTGGCTGATCCCGCCGACGTACGACGCCTCGGCCGCGTCGCTCACGACCCATGTGCGCGCGATCGGCGAGGTGATGACGGGCACCGGGCGGCTGTGGCTGGGGCCCTTCCCGGCGCCCGCCGCCCTGCCCTCCGACTTCGAGGACACCGCCCTGGTGGTGCCCACCTCCGGATCCACGGGCACGGCGAAGGCGGTGGCCCTGAGCCGCGCAGCGCTGCGTGCCTCCCAGGAGGCGACGGCGGCTCTCTTCGCGGCCGACGGGACGGCGACCGGCACCCGGGGCCACGGTTTCTGGCTGCCCCTGCTGCCGCCCACGCACATCGCCGGCGTGCAGGTGATCGCCCGTGCACATCGCACCGCCGAGGTGCTCGGTCTGGACTCTCCGGCGCTCCCGGATCCGCTGCCGGACCTGCGTGGCCACTTCGACGCCGACGCTTTCGTGGCGCTCGCCGAGCCGGCTCTCGCCCAGGCCGAGCAGCGCGGACTGCCCGCCTTCACCTCGCTGGTGCCCACGCAGCTCACCCGGATCCTCACCGGCGCCACCGGGGCCGACGCGAGGGCCCGCTCCGTGCTGAAGCGCTTCGCGGGCGTGCTCGTGGGCGGTGCGGCGACCGGGCCGGAGGTGCTCGCCGCCGCCCGCGCCCAGCGCATCGCCGTCCGCACCACCTACGGCTCCTCGGAGACTGCCGGCGGCTGCGTCTACGACCGCTTCCCGCTGCCGGGGGTGCGCCTGCACGCTCAGTCCCCCGACGCCGAGGGAGCGGGCCGTCTGGTCGTCTCCTCCCCCACGCTCGCGCTCGGCTATCTCACGGCCGACGGCGGCATCGACACGAGCCCGTTCAGCCAGACCAGCCAGACCAGCCAGACCAGCCAGACCAGCGGGACTGTCCATGACAGCGACGCCATCATGCGCAGCTTCACCACCTCCGATCTCGCGCAGATCGCCGAGGACGGCGCGCTGACCGTGCTGGGCCGCGCCGACGACGTCATCAACACCGGCGGGCGCAAGGTGCTCCCCCAGGATGTCGAGCGGGCGATCGACCGCTCCCTCATGCTGCGCGATCTGGTCCTCTCGAGCCTCGTCGTGGGCGTGGAGGATCCGGAATGGGGCCAGCGCGTCGAAGCGCTCGTCACCCTGGCCGAGGGGAGCGATCCCGAGGAGGCCACCGCCCTGGTGCGCTCCGCGCTGCGCACCAGCGACGTCCCGGCGCACATGATCCCCAAGCGGGTCCACGCGGTCGAGCAGCTGCCCCGGCTCGGCATCGGGAAGCAGGACCGCGCCGCCGCGCGCCGCCTCGCCGAGGGCCAGCGGCCCACCGGGGACTGAGCGACCCACCCGGGGGCTGGCCGACCCTTCGGCGGCTGAGCGACTCGCCGACGAGCCCCGCCGGCAGGCGTGTGCCGTCGGCCACGACCCGGGCGCCGGCCCTGACCGCGGCGTATTCTCGTGGAGGCCGTCGATCGGGCGGCCCCTGTCTTGAGGAGCACGATGGCCAGCCTGTCGCAGTGGGTGCAGGGCGCCCGCCCCCGCACCCTGCCCGCCGCCCTCGCGCCCGTCGCGGCCGGCACCGGCGTCGCCGTCTGGCAGCTGGCCGAGACCACCGGCACCGTGGACTGGTCGCTGGTCGTGCCGCGCGCGCTGCTGGCCCTGGCGGTGTCCTTCTGTCTGCAGATCGGCGTGAACTTCGCCAATGACTACTCGGACGGGATCCGCGGCACGGACGACGACCGGGTGGGCCCCTTCCGGCTCACCGGCTCGGGAGCCGCCGCCCCGGGGACCGTCAAGGCCGCCGCATTCGGTGCGCTCGCCGCCGGCGGAGTCTTCGGTCTCGTGCTCATCGTGCTCGCGCAGATCTGGGGCGCGCTGCTCATCGGCGCCGCCGCGATCGCCGCAGCCTGGTTCTACACCGGCGGCCGGAAGCCCTACGGCTATCTCGGGCTGGGCGAGGTCTTCGTGTTCCTCTTCTTCGGGCTGGTCGCTGTGAACGGCACCGCCTATGCGATCACGCCGCATCCGCACTGGGTCGCACTGCTGGTCTCCGTCGCGATCGGGTTGCTCGCCGTGGCGCTCATGCTGACCAACAACCTGCGCGACATCCCCACCGATGCGATCGCCGGCAAGCGCACCCTCGCCGTCCGGCTCGGGGAGCGCGGCACCCGCCTTCTGTTCACCGCGATGCTGCTGCTGCCCTTCGTGCTCCTGGTCCCGGTGATGGTCGTCCAGTGGCAGGTGGCGCTGGTGCTGCTGGCGCTGCCGCTCGCCATCGGTCCCGTCCGCACCGTGCTGGGCGGCGCCATGGGCAGGGACCTCATCCCGGCGCTGGGCGCGACCGGCCGGCTGGAGCTGGTGCTCTCGCTCCTGCTGCTGCTCGGCCTGTGCCTGTGAGCACCTCCCGCAGCTCGCACCGCTGCCTGAACCGGCACAGCTGACTCAGCCAGCGCAGCCGGCGCTTCGAGTCCGGCGTCCTCTGCTCGCTCAGCCTCGGGAGGCCGTGGGCTCCGGGCCCTCGTCCGCGGTGCCCGCATCCGCTGCGCGTTCACCCGCCGTGCTCTCGTCCGCGGCCTCGGCACCACCGTCCACCGCGCGGGTCCAGTCGTCTGCGGCAGCGCCCTGCACCCCTGTCGCGGAGGAGCCGCCGTCGAAGGAGTCGTCATCGGTGTGGGCATCGAGGT
This sequence comes from Brachybacterium sp. JB7, assembly GCF_003335205.1. Lineage (NCBI taxonomy): Bacteria > Bacillati > Actinomycetota > Actinomycetes > Micrococcales > Dermabacteraceae > Brachybacterium > Brachybacterium sp. JB7. Next base: position 101,232 of record NZ_QPGN01000010.1, read on the forward strand.
AGGCGTCCTCGGCCTCGGCGTCCTCGTCGTGCTTCTCGCCCCTGCGCTCTCGGCGGCGGTCGTCGGCCGCCTTCCACCGCAGCGCGACCTTCGAGCGCAGACGGTCCAGGAACAGGATCGACAGGAGCATCGCGATCACAGCCGCGAGCACGCCGGCGAGCATCACTCCGACCTGGATCTGGGTGAGCAGCCACCAGATGCCCAGCCACAGGGCCAGACGGATGACGGCGAAGAGGGCCATTTCTCGCATGCCCCCAGAGTAGTTCGACCGCATGGGAGCTTGCCGAATCACCAGTGTTCAGGTGGGGTCTCTAGACTTCGGCCATGGTTAAGGGGTTACTGGCAGTTCTCTCGATCGCGCTCACCGTCTTCGCGCTCGCTGATTGCGTGCAGACGGTGGACGACAAGGTGCGCGGAATTCCCAAGTGGGCGTGGATCGTACTGATCGTGCTGCTGCCCTGGGTGGGTCCGATCACCTGGCTGGTGGTGGGACGGGAGCGCGCACCGGAACCGGATGCGCGGCCGCGTCGTGACGGCCCATCGGCCCCCGACGAGGACCCCGAGTTCCTGCGCCGGCTGGACGACGACATCCGTCGTGAACGGCGTGAGCGGCAGCAGCGCGAGCAGGGTGAGGAGCCCGACGACCCCATCGGCTGACTCTCCCGACGCTCTGCGCGACGCACGCCGGCCCCACGCACGCCATGCCCCGAGCAATCGCTCCACGAGAGCGTGCTCCCCGAGCGATCACCCCACCAGCACGCGCTGCCCGAGCGGCTGCTCCCTCACTGCTCCCCCTCAGCCTCCACCACATGACAAGCGCGGCCCCGGATGGACTCTCGTCCACCGGGGCCGCGCTCGTGCTCGGACTCTGTTCAGAGACCTGAGTAGGAGTGCAGGCCGTTGATCACGGTGTTCACGATCGTGTAGTTGAAGACCACGGCCACGAAGCCCGCCAGGGCGAGACCGGCGGCGCGGCTGCCGCGGAAACCACCGGTGGCGCGAGCGTGCAGGTAGGCGGCGTAGATGACCCAGATGATGAAGGTCCACACCTCCTTGGGGTCCCAGCCCCAGTAACGGCCCCAGGCCTCGCGGGCCCAGATCGCGCCGAAGATCAGCGTGAAGGTCCAGCACACGAACGCGACGGAGTGGATGCGGAAGCTGAGCGCCTCGAGCGCGGTCGAGCTCGGCAGACGATCCAGCACGTGCCCGAAGCGGCCCCAGTGCTCAGGGAACTGCTCGCCGGCCTCCGCCTTCAGCATCAGCGCGCGTTCATGGCGGGCCTGGAGAAGTTGGAGCGAGGCCACGACGGCGCCGAGGATCGACAGCGCGGTCGAGAGGATCGCGACCGCGATGTGGATGTAGATCCAGTGGGAGTTCTGCAGGCTCGGCGTCAGCTCCGCGGCCGGGACGATCCACAGGGTCTGGGCGAGCAGCATCGTCAGCAGCACCGGGCCCACCACGAAGGTGCCCAGCGCCCGCAGGTCGGTGCGCTTGATCGAGAAGATCAGGAAGGCGGCCATCACCACAGCGGTGCTGGTGGTGGCGAACTCGTACATGTTCGCCCAGGGCACGCGCTGGGTGGCCACGGCGCGCAGCGCGACACCCACGATGTGCAGCACGGTCGCCGCGGAGGCCAGGATGAACGCGAAGTTCTGCGCGGTCATCGATCCGGATGCCGCAGCACCCGCCGTCGTGGCCGACGGGGTGGACGCGGCGGCCGCCCCGTCCGTGCCGGCGACGTCGCCGCCCCCGGCTCCCTCCGACCCGACGGCCGCACCGGCGGAGGCCTGCGCATCCCCGGCGACGTGGGCGCCGGCGCCACCGGATGCCCCGACTGTCGCGGGCAGGGCGGCCTCGGCCGACGTCTCCTGGTCACGGCTCTGCGCCTCGTGCTTCTCGCGGGCTGCGAGGCGCTCGTCGCTGCGACGCTGCGAGGTGGAGGCGAGATCGGCGGCGAAGCCGATCAGCGCGAGCACGTACAGCACGATCGTCACCACGATGGCGAGATTCGCGATCTCCGCCAGCTGCTGGTCAATCACAGTGCACTTCCTTCGGGGGTGTCATCGGTGGGGCCGGTCGTCGGAGCAGGGCCAGGACGTCCTGTCCCATCCTGCGCCGTGCTGAGCTTCTTGGCGAGGGTCTTGACGTCCTCTTCGAGCGCCGGATCGTCGCTGCGGGCGAGTCCGGCGACCTCGAGCACCACGGTGCCGTCGGTGCGATCGTCGGCGGATCCGCCGCTGACCCGCACCCAGAGGCGCCGGCGCGGCACGAACAGCGAGACGATCAGGCCGGTGGCGGCGGCCAGCGCGCTGACGAGCACCCAGCGCTCGAACGGATCGTGGGCGAGGTCGAAGGCGGCGTACCGCAGCACCCCGTCGAAGCTGATGGTGGTGCCGTCCTCCAGCTCGTACACCTCGCCCGGTGCGAGCCGGATCAGCACCTGCTCGCCATCGGAGTTGGTCACCGGGTCCAGCGAGCTGACGTCGACCTCGTAGGCGTTCTGCGGGATGCCCGAGTCCAGGCCCAGATCGCCGTGGAAGACGGACATCGCGAGCTGCGGGTCGGCCAGGTCGGGGTAGATCGAGTGCGGGCCCTGCTCGTCGATCACGCCGGTGGGCAGGAAGAACCCGACCACGGCGGTCTGCTCGGGGCGGGCGTCCGGCGCCTTGATCACCAGCTGCGAGGTGTAACCGGTGTCCCCGGACGGCACGGTGACCACGGGGCCCTCGGCCACGACGGTCCCCTCGGGGTCGGTCACGGTGACCTCGGGGGCGTAGCCGTTGCCGAGCAGGTACATCGACGTGCCGTCGACGTGCAGCGGCTTGTTGACCTGCAGGGTCCGCTTCTCGTTCTTCTCGCCCGGGGTGGTGACGTCCACGTCGGCCTCGAAGGACAGCGGCTGGCCCACGCGGCTCTCGTCGGCCCCTTCGAGCACGTACTCGGCACGGAAGTCGTCGAGCGTGAACCTGAAGGGCGGCAGGGACGTGGGATCGAACCAGGCGCCGGAGTCGAAGGAGTCGTACTGGGTCAGGGAGTTGCTGAAGCCCTGTCCCTCGACCACCGTGATCTGCCCGCGGTAGCTGGTCAGCTGACCGCCGGCGACGCAGATCAGCACTCCGACCAGCGCGATGTGGAACACCAGGTTGCCGCTCTCGCGCAGCAGGCCGCGCTCGGCGCTGACGGATCGGGAGCGCTGCTCTTCGCGCACGACGGTGCGATACCGCGAGCGGCGCAGCGACCGGTGCGCGGTCTCGAGCACGGCGTCCGCCTCGGCGCCCGGCAGCTCGATCCGGGTGTAGCCGGTGAAGCGGGTCAGCCGCGAGGGCGTGCGGGGCGGCTTGGCGCGCAGCTGGCGCAGGTGCACTCCGACGCGGGGGATGATGCAGCCGATCAGCGAGATGAACAGCAGCAGGTAGATCGCCGAGAACCACGGCGAGGAGAACACCCCGAAGAAGCCGAGCTTGTCGAGGATCTCCCCCCACCTGCCGTTCTCGTCGAGGAACTGCTGGGTGAGCGCGGGGTTGACGCTGCGCTGCGGATACAGCGAGCCGGGCACCGCGGCGATCGCGAGCAGCATCAGCAGGATCAGCGCGGTCTGCATGCTGGTCAGCTGGCGCCACAGGAACAGCAGGGTGCCGCGCAGTCCGAGGGACGGCATCGAGGGACCGCTCCCGCCGCCGCGGGGGGCGTCCTTGTCCTTCTTGGAGCTCCAGGAGTTCGCGGCGGTCTCGCTCGGGGCCGCTGCAGGGCGTCCGGTGCGTGCGCTGTTCAGGGTCTCGTCCGTCCCGTCGGATGTGCTCATGGGGTCCTCGTCGTGGCGAGTCATCACACCACCGGCTCGAAGGTGGCGATCAGTCCTTGCAGTTCGCTCATCCACTCCGACCACAGGCCGGTCATGAGCAGCACGCCGATCGCGATGAGCAGCGCGCCGGAGAGCAGGCCGATCGAGCGGCGGTGCTTGGCGAGCTTGCGGCTCAGGCCGAGCGCGCGCTCGAAGAGCAGCGCGAACAGCACGAAGGGGATCCCCAGGCCCAGCGAGTACGCGAGGGCGAGAACGCCGCCGCGCAGGGCCGCCCCGTCGCCGCCGCCCTCGAGGGACAGCGCGACGATCGCGGCGTAGGTGGGGCCGATGCAGGGGGTCCAGCTGAGCCCGAAGACGAGCCCCATCACGGGAGCGCCGAGCAGGCCCGCATCGGGCTTCTTGCTGGTCACGGAGCGGTTCATGCCGAGACCGGGGAACACGCCCATGAAGACCAGGCCCATCAGGATCACGACCGCGCCGGCGACGCGGTTGATCCAGACGATGTACTCCTGCAGGAGGTAGCCGAGCGCCCCGGCGAACCCGCCGAGCACCATGAACACCACGGTGAATCCGGCGACGAACAGCAGACTGCCCAGCGCCATCCTTCCGGCGCCCGGACCTCGCCCCGCAGGCTTCCTGGCTCCCTTGCCCGGCCCGGCGGCCCCGGCCCCCTGCCCCGCGAGGCCGGAGACGTAGCCCAGGTATCCGGGGACCACGGGCAGGACGCAGGGCGACAGGAACGCGACCAGGCCGGCCGCGGCGGCGACGGCCACGGCCAGCAGGAGCGACCCGGACATCGCGGTGGCCTGGAAGGCGGAGCCGGCATCGGCGCTGATCATTCGCCCAGCACCTTGTCGATCATCGCGCGCAGCGTCGAGGGGTCGATGCCGCCGGAGATGCGAGCGGCGACCCGTCCTTCGCCGTCCAGCACGAGCGTCGAGGGCACCGCGTTCGGGGAGACCTGGCCGCGCAGCGCGTACATGATCTGCGCGTCAGGGTCCGGCAGCGAGGGGTAGGTGATCCCGTAGCGCTCCTCGAAGGCCTTCGCGGGTCCGGCGGTGTCGCGCACGTTGACGCCCACGAAGCCAACGCCCTGCTCGGCGTACTCCTCATGGATCGCCTGGAGGTCCGGGGCCTCCTTGCGGCAGGGCGGGCACGAGGCGTACCAGACGTTGACCACGAGCACCTCGCCGCGCGCATCGGACGAGGAGAACTCCTCGTCCTCGAAGGTGGTGCCGGAGAAGTCGAGCGGCTCGCCGCGGTCGGCGGCCTCGATCTCGGTGGCCACGCCGTCACCGGAGACGTACCCGGATTCGTAGCGGTCGCTGGTGTCCGAGCCGCAGGCGGCCAGCAGCAGGGTGACCGAGGCGGTGCCGGCCGCACCGAGGAGACCTCGGCGCGTGAGCGGTGCCGACGTGCCGGGCAGCGCGGGCAGGTGAGGCGGGAGCGCCCGCGAGCGCCCGCTGTGCGTGCGGGTCATGTGAGGTTGCCTCCGGTGGCGTCGACCGCCCCGGCGTACAGCTCGGCCGCCGGCTCGGCATAGCCGACGTCGGCGAGGTGCGGACCGACGAAGTGCAGGCTCGTCACCGAGCACAGGCCGCATTCGCGACGACGGGGGTCGTGGAACAGCGGCTTGCCCTCGGCGCTGCGGCGGGTCACCCAGATCGGCAGCTGGTGCAGGACCAGCACCGCCTCGCGCCCGTTCGCGGCCTGGCGGGCCTCCTGCACGGCGGAGATCACGCGGGAGACCTGGTCGCGATAGGGCTCGCCCCACGAGGGACGGAAGGGGTTGAGGAACCAGCGCCAGTTGCGCGGATCGCTCAGCTTCGCCTCGCCGTGACCCATCCGCTGGCCCTCGAAGTGGTTGCCGGACTCGATGATCCGCGGGTCCGTGGTGACCTCGAGATCGTGCGCAGCAGCGATCGGCGCGGCGGTCTGCTGGGCGCGCAGCAGGGGCGAGGAGCGCACGAGGGCGATGTCGGAGTCGGCAAGGTGATCGGCGACGTGCTGCGCCATCTGCTCGCCGCGATCGCTGAGCCGATACCCGGGCATGCGGCCGTAGAGGATGCGGTCCGGATTGTGCACCTCGCCATGGCGGACGAGGTGGACGATGGTGGTGGTCACGGGTGCGCGTTCCCCCCTCGGGAGATCAGCAGGAGTGGAGCCGAGCGGCTGAGCCGCCTCACGGTACCAATCCAACCTCCATGTCAGCCCTGAGGAGCGGCCTCGACGTGAGCAGCCGGACTCCCGATGGCGATCGGGGCGTCCTCCGGCACCGCGCGACCCAGGATCCGGCCGAGCTCGAGGAAGTCGTCGTGGCCGACGACGTCCAGCAGCAGTTCGCGCACGGAGCGCACATGGATCGGTGCGGCCCGCTCGAGGAGCTCGCGCCCGGCGACCGTCAGCTGCGCCTGACGCCCGCGCCCGTCGTTGGAGCAGCGCACCCGCTCCACCAGCCCGCGCTTCTCCATCCGGGAGATGGTGTGGGTCAGCCGCGAGCGCGAATGCACCACGCGATCCGCGAGCTCGGACATGCGCAGGAACGATCCCTGGGCCTCGGACAGCCGCACGAGGATCTCGTACTCCCCCAGCGTGAGGTCGATCTCCGGGTCCGCCTGCAGGACCTCCGAGAAGCGGTCGGTGAGCAGCGTGGTCGCGTAGAGGAAACCGCGCCAGGCGTTCTGCTCCGAGGGCGTGAGCCAGAGGTCCTCCGGCGTCGACGCCCTCCCGGCCTCTGCTGCCACTGCTTCTGCCTCTACCCCTACTGCCTCTGCCACCGCTTCTGCCTCTACCTCTGCTGCTTCTGCCACTGCTTCTGCTGCGCATCCGGTCGCGCCGGCCCCGACCTCACCCTCAGTGCTTGACTGCGTGTCACGCATCACTGTCTCCTGTCCCTGTGGCCATGTCCTTGCATCATCCTCCAGTTTAGTTTAGATTTCAAGGAAGCGAGGCGATCATGCATCAGCATGATCGCTCCCTACGACCTCAAGGAGATCTTCCATGACTGATCTGACCCCCGGCACCTGGGCCCTGGACCCGACCCACACCGCTGCGAGCTTCACCGTGCGCCACGCGGGCATCTCGAAGGTGCGCGGACAGTTCACCGACGTCACGGGCGCCCTCACGGTCGGCGACAACGGGGAGAACCTCTCGTTCGACGTCTCGCTGAAGACCGCCTCGGTCACCACCGCCAACGAGGACCGCGACAACCACCTGCGCAGCGGCGACTTCTTCGACGCGGAGAACTTCCCGGAGATCACCTTCGTTTCCACGAAGGTCACGGACGACAAGCTGGTCGGCGACCTCACCATCCGCGGCACCACCCAGGAGGTGGAGCTCAGCTTCGAGTACGAGGGCGCCGCGACCGATCCCTTCGGCACCTACCGCGCCGGCTTCACCGGTCAGACCACGATCTCCCGCAAGGAGTTCGGCCTGACCTGGAACGCCGCCCTCGAGGCCGGCGGCGTGCTGGTCTCCGACGAGGTCAAGATCTCCGTCGAGGCCGAGTTCACCGCGCCCACCGCGGCCTGACTCGACCCGCCTCCCCCGTCGGCGCGTCGACCGCGTCACGACAGAGGCACGGGCCGCTCGCACCGAGGTGCGGGCGGCCCGTCGTCGTCCGGCGCTCACCCGTCTTCGCCTCGCCCTCTACTGCCCCCTCGCCGTCTCACCGCCCCGCTCTGCCGCCCCGGCACCGGGGCGTCCTGCGTCCCGGCGCCCAGCCGCTCTCGATAAGGTTCACGCCATGACCACCCCGCGCATCCCGAGCCCCGCC